>CACLAG010000001.1:0-80663 GCA_902604945.1 uncultured SAR92 cluster bacterium
GAAAAAAAATTAAATGTGTTATGGATAATCATTGATGATCAATCACCTTGGCACTCGATCTATGGTAATGATCTAGTTAAAACACCTCATATAGATAAGCTCGCAAGCAGAGGTGTTTTATTCACCCGAGCATATTCCGAATCACCTGTTTGCAGTCCAAGTAGATCAGCACTGATAACTGGTTCTCACGCAATTAGGCTGGGTACTCATGATCATCGCTCCAGTCGAACTAAAGAAAATCAAATATTTTTGCCTGAAAATTTTAAGACTGCTCCAGAGATCTTTAGAGAAAATGGTTATGAAACTTATAACAGTGGCAAGGATGACTATAATTTTTTCTATAAAAAATCTGACCTTTACTCAATCATGGATTCAAAAGTTGAAAATAAGTTATCGAAATATGGCAAAAGTGGGCAAGGAAGTGGAGACTGGTCAGATATAAAATCCCAAAAGCCGTTTTTTGGCCAAATCAGAGTATCTGGCGGTAAAGATGTGGGAGATCAGTTGCCAGATTTATTAACCAAATCGGGTTATCCAGTGGTTAAAGCATCACAGGTGACCGTTCCACCTCAATATCCTGATATTTATGAAATGCGTTATAACATTGCAATGCACATGAACAGTACAATGCAGACTGACATTGAGATTGGCAAGATTTTGTCGCGTCTTGAGCGAGATGGTTTGACAGACAAAACGATCGTTTTTGTCTTTTCAGACCATGGCTCTGATCTTCCCCGAAGCAAAGAATTTTGTTACATCGAAGGACTCCACGTTCCCCTAATAATATCAGCGCCGGAGTCCATTAAAGGAGTTAAATTAGGATCAGTAAGAGACGATCTTGTGAGTTTAATTGATGTAACTGGAACAGCCCTGGCGCTCACTAACCAAAATATCCCCGAATCAATGGATACGAGAAACGTGTTTGATAAAAATTACAAAAGAGAATATGTTTTTTCCGCTTCGGATCGAAGTGCGAATGTCATTGACCGGGTTAGATCAGTAATTGGGAAACGTTATCACTACATTAAAAATTTTAACTTGGACCGTCCGCTCTTCAACTATGGTCACAGAGAAATGATGGCGATTGATTATCCGGACTCTAAATACGGTTATTTTGCAAAGTTGAGGTCGATGTTTGAGGGTGGTTTATTAAATGAGATACAGGCAACTCCTTTTGGAGATCGAACTGCAGAGGAGTTATACGATCTACAAAATGATCCGAATGAGACTGTAAATTTGGCCTCTGATAAAAATTATACTGAGAAGCTGATTGCGATGCGCGCTGCTTTAGCTGGCTGGATTGAGGAGACAGGCGACAAAGGTGCTATTATAAGAACTGCGAAGTCATTGGTCGAAGTTGTTGAAAGAATTCCACCACATTGGCTAAAAAGCCCCGAGTTTATTGATTTCATTGATGAAACCCAAACAGCACTCTAATTTATTGCATTGAAAACAACTCTTGCAATATCCTCTGGGAACTCTTTCGTTGGTTGCTGCACCATTATTACAACGTTTAAGCCATTCTCTGGGTCTGTCCAAGACATAGTGCCTGCGGCGCCAGCCCAGCCGAAGGATCCTTTCCCTCGTTTTATTAAAGCTTTTTCTGGATCAAGGGTAACAGCAACTGTATATCCAAATCCTTCTGAACCCTTTGTCACCTTCTCAGTTTCTGAGAATAAATCACCCGACTGATTGGTCGACATCATGTTAACGGAAGCTTCTGTCAATATGCGTTTACCCAAAAATTCACCTTTATTAAGTAACATATTCTCAAAGTGTAGGTAGTCCCTTGCAGTGCTAATCAAACCAACAGAACCTGAGAAAAATTTTGTTTTACCAGCCGGTTTACTCCCATCTTTCCCGCCACCGCTGATGCTGACGATACGATCAGATTTCTCGCTCGGCACATTCCAGTAGGTATCATTCATATCGAGTGGATCAAAAATGTTAGTTTTAACAAATTCATTAAAAGGTTGCCCAGATGTAATTTCTATTATGTGAGCGACAACATCTAATCCCATATACGGGCTGTAAGAATGTCGAGAACCAGGCTGAAAGTCCAAGGGTCCCTCGGAAATCATATTGGTAAGGGATCCCACGGTCATATTATTTAGGAACTCATTCTCTTTATCGTCAAATTTTCCCGAGGAGAGTTTTGCATTCCATGGAGCATTCGCTTGTCCAAGACCATTAGTTCCAAGTCCCGCTGTATGCGTAAGCAGATGATGGATAGTCAATGATTCTTTGGCGTGCACTAACCTATGCTTTGGGATATAGCCGATATAATAGTCGTTATTGAACCAAGACCACGCTTTCCAGTATAAGTTTGCAAAAAAACTAAGTTCTTTGCCAAGCTGTGCATATACTCCCAAAGGAGATTTATCTGTACCTTTCGGATCTTTTAATACTGCAACTTCAATATCTTTAAAATTTGGTAGATAGTTACTTACCTTATCTGTTGGATTAAAAAGACCCCTTTCAATTGCAATCATCGCAGCCACTCCGAGGACAGGTTTTGTCGATGACCACATTTGAAACATTGAGTCTTTTTTCATTGGAATCTTATTAGGAACATCAGCTAATCCTTGAGCAGAAAAATAAACGATTCTATTCGAACGACTGATTGCTACAACGGCACCTTGAATTTTTTTATTAACAATGAACTTTTCAATGACCTTATCCAATTCAACAGCCATAGTTTTCTTTAACCCTAAATCTTCAGGATCGGAGAGTTGAAGGTTTTCAATTAATATTGGGTATGATGACAATTTAAGGCTCCGGACAAATTTTAAAATAATGGAATAGGGTTTATTTTTGTATGACAAGAAAACTATTTTTCACCTTACGCAAAAAGCAAAGGATTCTAATTTTTCTTGATGGCATCGAATATTGCGGTAGAAATCTCATTTGTAAAATCAGCTGTGGGTTGTTGGACCATTATTACGGCAGCAATTTTGTTCTCCGGATCTGACCATGAGGCAGTTCCTGCAGCGCCTCCAGTTACAATTGATCCTAACCCTGACTTCAAATATGTTTTTTCTGGATCGAGTGTCAAACTAACTGCGTAGCCAAAACCCATACCCTCGCCTTTCTCTGTTTTTGAAAAAAGATCTCCAGCCTGATCGGTAGACATTAGTTCTAAAGATTTTTGAGAGACAATCCTAGTTTCTTTATATTTTCCCTCATTTATCAGCATCTGATGAAGATGCAGGTAATCTTGAGCTGTACTCACTAGGCCGACAGAGCCACTAAAAAATTTTGTATCATATACCGGGTATTCACTACCCCCTTTACTTCCGCCTGAAATCTTCACTATCTTTGCAAGTTTGTCATTAGGTACTTTCCAGTGCGTATCGTGCATATCTAGTGGTTTAAAGATATTATCTTGAACAAATTCGTTAAAAGGTTGATTTGATGTGATTTCTATCAACCGAGCGACAACATCCAGCCCACCAGCCGCACTGTACTGATATCTGGAGCCCGGTTGAAAATCTAAAGGCCCCTCTGAGAGCATTTCTGTCAAGGATTTGATGGTAATATTTTCTAGAAAATCTCTCTCTTGTGTTCCGGCGGCCTTATCTTTACCAGAGGATAGCTTTGAGTTCCATGGAGCGATTGCTTGCCCAAGTCCTCCGGTTGCTAACCCCGCAGTATGTGTCAATAAGTCATGAATGGTGACAGATTTTTTTAAAGGCACTAATCTGTGATCTGGAATGTATCCAAGATAAATTCCCTCGTAGAGCCAAGAAATAAATCGTGAGTATAGGGACGAGAAAAATCCAGAATCATCCTCGCTGCCTCCAAATACATAAAGAGGAGATATATCTTGATCTTTTGGTTCAGCAAGCACCGCTACCTTTAAACCTTTAAACTTCGGAATGTACTTACTGACTTCATCTTCAGGGTTAAATAGGCCGCGATCCACTGCAATCATTGCAGCAACTCCTAACACAGCTTTCGCTGAAGACCACATTTGGAACATTGAATCTTTTTCCATCGGAATTTTGTTTGGTACATCCGCCAGTCCATGAGCTGAAAAATATATTGGGTTATCAAAACGACTGACTGCTACAACAGCACCTTGAATTTTTTCATCTTCAATAAATTTCGTTATAACTTCATCGAGTTGCCTCCCCACCGAGTTCTTCACTCCTTGGCTTTCAGGTTCTGATAAGTTTAGATTGTCAAGGTTTGATGGAGAAGACAAGATATTTAAGCTCCAAAAAAAGATGAGCATTAGGAGGGGAAAATTTATTTTCATTCGATAGCCCAGAATTTAATTAGCAGGAATTGAAAAACGCCAACAGATAGCTTCAATTGTTGGCGTTGAAGATTATTTGAGATACTTCTTCAGGAAATTCTTTTGTAGGTTGCTGGACCATAATAACCACCGCCAGTCCATTCTCTGGATCTGCCCAGGTATGAGTTCCAGTGGCTCCAACCCATCCAAATGCTCCTTTGCCTCTTTTCCGATCTGTTTTATCAGGATCTAAAGTTACGGAAACTGTATAACCCATTCCCTCAGCACCAGATTTATTTTTCTCCATTTTCGAGTACAAATCACCGACCTGATTGGTTGACATTTTGATTATTGAGTCTTCAGATACAATTCTTACACCGCCTAATTGCCCCTTGTTGACCATCATTTGTTCAAAATGCAGATAATCTCTGGCAGTGCTGATTAAGTTGTGAGACCCAGAAAACCATTGAGTTGATTTTGGCATCCCTCCATCCTCGCCACCTTCTCTTATAAATACTACACGGCTTAATTTATTTTCAGGTACATTCCAGTGAGTGTCTTTCATATCTAATGGATTGAAAATATTTTCTTTTACAAACTCATTAAAAGGTTGACCTGATGTTAATTCGATAATTCTAGCTACGACATCCAGCCCAATACTGCCCGCATAACTCCAACGCGAACCCGGTTGAAAATCGAGGTATCCTTCTTGAGCATCTTTAGTAATTGAAGTTAAGGTAATACCCTGTTTAAAACCTTTTTTCTTGTTCTTTCCTTTTTCCTCGATTTCCCAATTTGAAAGAGCATGCCCAAGCCCAAGCGTTGCAAGACCTGCAGTGTGGGTCAACAAATGATGAATGGTAAGAGGTTCCTTTTGTTCAACAAAACGGTGCTCAGGTATCTCTCCAAAATAATAACCCTCTAGAAAAAAGGTCATAGCCTTTGAATAGAGTTTACTAAAAAAACCAGTATCTTCACTAGAGGCTGGAAACACCCCCAGTGGAGAAATGTCAATATCTGCTGGTTCTTTTAAAACAGCAACTTTCATTCCTTCAAATTCTGGGATGTATTTGCTGATTGGATCCTGGATGTTAAAAAGACCCTTCTCTGACGCGATCATTGCCGCGACTCCAAGAATAGGTTTTGTAGATGAAGCCATTTGAAACATTGAGCTTTTTTCCATTTCAATTTTGGCATTCTCATTGGCCCAGCCATGAGCAGCAAAATAAACTGGTTTATTGTCTTTACTTACCGCTATCACTGCACCTTGTAATATGCCCCGATCAACAAAATCCCCAGCTAAGGCATCAAGCTGCTCATTCATAGCTGAATCTAGTCCTTGATCTTCAGGAGGAGTGATGAGGAGCTTGTCCATATCGATTGGGAAAGACGATAATTTAAAGCTCCAAAAAAAAATCAGCAGGAAATATAAGTATGAATATTTCATCATGTCCACCTCTAGCTATTTGCAAAAAGCCGTGAAAGTTGTAGCCAGGTTTGCTGCGATCGCTGATGTTTTTTCTGATGCTAAAAATAAATCATCGGCACCATCTTCATCGCCAGCCTCTCTCAGTTTTCCTGATTGTTCAAGAAGATATCCCGTTGTTGACATAAGATAACCCGCGCCATCACTCGTCCGCTTGCAAGCTTTGATATCCCAATAACCAATATCAGTCTTCTCAAAATCCTCTTTGTAATATGCTTCATTGTCCTTTTCCCAATTGGCTTTCTTATCAGCAGTTGATGCTGTGCATGCTATTGTGAAAACACAAAAGAAAAGTAGGAAAGTTGTTTTTATTTGCATAATAAATCGTCCTCTTAAAATGATTTTTCCCTCTAATTTACTGAATATGTCAATTAAAATCAAAGTTGGGCTTTTAAACAAAGTTGTGTTTCATCCGAAATACACTCCTTCCTTACAATATCGCTTTGCATATTTAGTATTGCGTATACAAAACATGAATTAATTCTTTATGCTAATCTTCAAAAAATGAAAAAGATGCTTCCTATATTTTTCTTGGTATTTCTCGGCGCAAGTATCTCGTGGTTTTACCGCAGCGATCTATTGCTTATGGTGATTAAATATCGAATGCATAACGCATTTGAGATTTCGGAGACGATAGAGGTTCCATGGACAGAAAATTTTGAGAGTCAAGATGTCTCAATTGAGGGAAAGCGACCAAATATAATATTAATTGTGGTGGATGATCTTGGATATAATGATATCTCTCTTTTTAGAGGAGGCATTATTCCAACGCCCGCTATTGATCGTTTAGCATCCTCAGGAGCGATTTTTAATCAGTCATATGCTGGGGCGAATACTTGTGCTCCATCAAGAGCAATGATTATGACTGGACGTTACCCCACCAAAAATGGCTTTGAATTTACTCCAACCCCACCTGGTATGAATAAAGCTTTATTTCGAATCTGGAGTGATAAAAAGTCTGGATTGCCGCCACCTTATTTTGATGAAGCTCTCGATAACCTATTGCCTCCTTTTTCAGAGCAGGGACTACCCTCAAGTGAATACACTGTTGCTGAATTACTGAGGGATTCAGGATATTACAACGCATTGATTGGGAAGTGGCATCTTGGGAGATTTAACGGCATGTCACCCAATGATCAGGGTTTTCATGATAGCTTACTAATGGCAAGCGGACTGTATTTACCTGAGGATGATCCGGGAGTTGTTAATGCTAAACTACCTTTTGATCCAATCGATAGGGTTCTTTGGGCATCATTAACTTACGCTAATTCTTTTAATTCTGGAAACAGTGACAGATTCAAACCTGGGGGATATCTCACTGATTATTGGACAGAAGAAGCGATTAAAGTGATAAAAAATAATAGGGAAAATCCCTTTTTTCTATATCTCGCACACTGGGGGCCACACACGCCATTGCAGGCAACAAAAGAGGATTATGATGCAGTTGGACCAATTTATCCTCATCGCAAACGGGTCTATGCTGCAATGATTCGAGCAATTGATCGAAGTGTGAAAAATATCATGGCTGTTTTATTGGAAGAGGGTTTGGATGAAAATACGATCATCATGTTTACAAGTGATAACGGCGGAGCAGGATATATTGGCCTTCCAGAGGTCAATAAACCGTTCAGGGGTTGGAAAAGAACTATGTTTGAGGGCGGTTTAAGAGTTCCACTTTTTATCCGTTGGCCTGCCGAAATTTCAAAAGGGACGATTGTTGAAGAGCCCGTCTCACATATTGATTTATTTGCTACGATAGCTGGAGCAACAAAAGCTGAAATTCCCAATAACCTGAATATTGATGGCGTTAATCTATTTCCATTATTAAATAGAAATGATGAATTAGTTTGGCAGCGTGAAAACTTATTTTGGCAGAACGGCCACTATAAAGCTGTCAGGCATGATAATTTTAAGATGCAGGTTTATGATCATCCAGAAGAGGGCAAACAAGTTTGGTTAAACGATTTATCTTCTGACCCAACCGAGCAATTGAATCTCGCTCAGACAGAACCAGACATTGCAAAGCATCTTTTTGAACTCCTGGAGGCGCACCATTATGAAGCCGCACCGCCCCTGTATCCATCAGTCATACAGGGGCCTGTCATGATTGATAAAACGCTAGTTGATTCCTATATGGATGGGGATGAGTACGTTTATTCACCTAACTGAGAGATTTAGCTAGAGATCAATTCATTCTGACCTTACAAGCTTTATGACAATCGCAACCCATTGGAAACTTGCTTGTCAGGAACGGCCAAGACAACAGATCCATCGCTTTGCAAAAAGCCTGTTACTAAGCATTCTGACATCATCGGTCCAATTTGTTTTTTTGGAAAGTTCGTCACCGCAATCACTTGTTTTCCAATTAAATCTTTGGGCTCGTAAAGGTCTGTAATTTGTGCAGAAGACTTTTTAATTCCGATTGAATCGCCAAAATCGATTGCTAATTTAATAGCAGGTTTTTTAGCTTCCTTAAAAATTTCTGCTGAGACGACTGTGCCGACCGACAATTCAACTCTTTCGAATTCATTCCAAGTCAGATCACTCAATTTAACGCTCCAATTTCATTGGCCTTATTCGATCTCCCCGATCCCACTATTTCGAAGATTCGTTTGTTGCCGCTTAGGGCCATTAAGTTTTCGAAAGATCCCAGCAAATAGAGTTCCTGTTGCGGAGGGCCTTTTCAAGAATTATCTCACAGAACCACTGAAAGATTACTTTATTTTGGAAACCAACTCTCATAGTTTAGAGAACAGAACCATAGTGTTAATGGAGGGGTCATTTTTTTGTAGAAGACGACTCTCAGTGACTGAAAACCCTGCATTGCAAACTTCGTTGATCCAATGATCGATAGAATTAAAGCTTTTAAACTCAGACGCATTTTCCTCCCAACTGACACCAAATCCAGCATTAAATACTGTATGTACCAGTGAGCAAAATGTTTTCATTTCAGCTGTTGTAGCATCGTGATCACGGAGTATGAAATGTCCTCCTGGTCGCAATACTCTATAAATAGACGCTAAATATGGAGCCAGACGATCCAGTGGGCAGTGATGTAAACCGATGTAGCAAGTGACTAAGTCCAAACTTTGGTCTGAAACAATTTGAGATATTGGAACGTAGTTATCCAAGTCAAAAAATTTACCAATCTTAGTTATCCGTCCTCGCTCCATTAAGTCTGATGCAGAGTAGGTTGGTTGAAAGTCATTAGTTAGAAAAACAGGCCCTTTAAAATCAAATACCTTTTTAAGAGGCTTCACGTAACGACCTGTAGAACCAATTTCTAGATAACCATTAATTTTATGGTTAACGGGCAGTAATGCGGATGTTTGCTTCTGGATTTCTTTTTTTTGCTTGCGCAAGGCAGGAAGGGCATAAAATAAATCTGATCCGGGCGTCTTTAGATTCGGCAAGGAGTCCAAGAGAGCTTGGTAAATATGCTCATCGGTTTCGAATTTTTCACATACCTCGATAATCTGCATATGAAATTTCAAGTCAGGATAAATCCCATAAATATTCTGAAGGAATAGATAGAATTTATCTCTAAGTACCCGATTATTATAAACCGACAAAAATTCTGAATTAATACTATCTCTGTCACCAAAAAGGTCTAGGTCGGTATTAGATTCATAGTATTTCTTCCACAGTTGATTTCTAAAACGATAATGCGGATCTAATTTATCTTTTAGGTCAAATAACTCTTTTGCTCGCGGATAAGATTTATGAAACTGCTCTAATGTAGCGTGGGGCTGATAAGGCAGATAGTACGTTCCATCGAACTTGTTTACTGAGTCAATAATCTGGCGTGTCCAAATTCCAACTTTTTCTCGATCACATTGCTCAACACCCTGTTTATAGTAAAGTACCAATGCAAAAACTTCTTCTCTCGCCCAAGCGAGATATGTGCCCGGATCTTTAGAAGAATGTCGAATGGATATATTGACGGTCTGAACTTTAAATCTGGCGAGAATCTCTGAAATCTCATCTGTAAATTGCATTAAAAATTGAATGGGTACAAAGTATTCCTGTAACACGTATGTCGTCTCATTTCGAGATAATGGTTCCAGCTCCTTAAGTGTGTAATCAGCCTCTTGATTACGCATCATGACCTTAGATCTCATGTTTAATAATGGTTCGTAGATATATTTTCTGCGAATATGGCCAAACGGAGTTTCAGTGACGGCCCACATCATATATTTCTCTATTAAATAAAGGCTGTCGTCATATTTTTTTCTTTTCAAGTTCACGGGTTTGTCAGTTTCTGACCATGTCGTTGCTCGCATTGATTTAAACTTGGGAGGAATTAAATCTGCGTTATGAAAAACTGCGCTTTTATCGTTCTTGATCTTTTCATCAAAGTACTTTGGATACTCCTCAAGAGCCATTGTTTTACTAATTCGTTCCACTTTGGCGTTATTTACAACACACAGTTCCACCTCGACGATAATTCCTAAAGCTCCATAACCTCCGATCGAAGCAAAAAAGATATCTGGATTTTCATTTTCAGACGCATAAATCTGTGACCCATCATGAGTCAAAAGCGATATTTGCATTACAGACAGAGCAATAGGACCAACTCCAACATACCGTCCATGGCAGTTTACAGAGATCGATCCTCCCACTGTGAAGTCAGCGTATGTTTGCATTACTTTTACTGCTAATCCAAAGTCTGTTAAATGCTCCTGTATCTGGCGCCAGGCCGTGCCAGCTAATACTTTTACAGATTTTTTTTGGGGATCAACATGAAGAACACCATTCAATCCTCGCATGTCAATATGGAGGGAATTCTCATGGGATGTTTGCCCACCCATGCTATTACGGCCACCACCGATTGAAATAGCCCCTTGATGATTAGATAGCTTTTTTTGGAGTTGCTCTATTGTTCCGGGGATGTAAATTTCATCTACCTGAACTGGATTCATTTTCGATATATCATCGATAATTCTTTTGTTGTGGCTTTTGTTTGAGTCAAACTCTGTATTCAGCCGAAGTCTTATTCTCAGTAAATGTGGAAGCTTATATCTTTGTTCATGAAGCTGCGAACCAGATGTCGATACAACATGAAATCCATTTCGCTTATAAAACCGCATAGCACGCTCATTACATTCAGTGACATCTCCCTCAATAAACCGATAACCTTTTTTCGTGGCCTCACTGATTACATGTTTAATTAATTTTTCACCGAGCTTACCGCCTCTCAAGTCGCTGCAGATTGCGAAGTTATTCATGTAATAAGCATTATTTGATGGGGGTGGGACATAATTCTGAGTCGCTCGCCTAACGTCAGTTAGTAAATGAGGCCAGTCTTGGAGTCTCGAAACCTGAAACATATTGATTGAGCCGATAAGCTCTTGTCTGCTCAACTCATCCTTATCGTAACCTAACTCTAAACCAGCTAATTTCTCATCAACATACATAGCTGTTAAAAACTTATGACTGAAGAATCCTTGATCCTTCGCGATAAGTTGTTTTAACGCTCTTACCGCACTTGATTTGTCTCGAAAAATAAAATTTAGCAACTCGGGCGAACTCGCATAAACACATTCACTAGCAAGGGATATATCATTTTTTGATATGCTTTTGTATGTGATTTCCATTGCTGAGTTCTCCCAATTCCCCTTTAAAGCTATGTTCAAGTTTGGTGTTCTTTACTTAATAAACCTCTCACTCTTAAAATAGTTGACTATAGTTACATCTTTAGGTTCATTTTTTTGAATTAATGAACAACATAAATATTTGTGCTTTGATCTACTTTGCTCAAACTGGAAGTACAGTCAGAATAAAATTTTACTTTAATCGGAAATAAGCTTGAGCGATCAATCACTTCTCATACTTTTAGGCAACCAACTTTTTTCGGAAGGTATTGTGAGCCAAGCTAACTGCAACCATATCTTCATGGCCGAGGACTACAATCTATGCTCCTACGAGAAGCATCATAAGCTGAAAATACTTATGTTTTTGGCGGCTATGAGAGAAAAGAGGGATGAGCTCAGAGACGCAGGTTACAAAGTAGATTACTTTGATATCGAGAATAGATTATTTACCCAAGATTATGAGATCAAGCTTGATAGTGTTATTGCTGAGCATTTTATTAAGCGAATTGTCCTGTTTGAAATCGAAGATAAGAATTTCGAAGAGAAAATAATAAATTATCTTGGTACCTTAGATATCAAGGTAGAAATTTTAACAACACCAATGTTCAAGTTATCTCGCGATGAGTTTGCAAAGTTTGCTGAAAATAAAAAAATGCTTCGTATGGCATCCTTTTATAAAGAGATGCGTCGCAAATTCGATATCTTGCTCGATGATAATCAGGATCCCTTGGGCGGAAAATGGTCATTTGATGATGAAAACCGCAAAAAGATACCTAAAGGCACGGTGATACCCGAGCGATTTCAGTCTAAAAAGTCAAAGTATTGTGACTCGATATCACGATCTATCGAGAAGCATTTTAAAGATCATCCTGGATCTCTCGATGATGTTTGGATGCCCCTTACCCGAAAGGACGCATTGCATCAACTCTCACAATTTCTCGAAATTAAGTTCAAGGATTTTGGGATCTATGAAGATGCAATCTTGCAGAATGATACTTTTTTGTTTCACAGTATTATTAGTCCTTCTCTCAATATGGGACTCATAACGCCAGACGATGTTTTGAGTCAAGTAATAGATTATGCGAATCGTGAGGCTATACCTTTAAATTCTTTGGAGGGGTTTGTCCGTCAGATTTTAGGATGGCGAGAATTTATGAGAGGAGTCTATCGCGAATTCGGAGATCAGCAGATAGAGAGTAATTTTTTTGGCTTCGAACGAAGGCTAGGTCAATCTTGGTATTCAGGAGAAACGGGAATACCGCCGCTTGATGATGCAATTCTGTTTGCTCAAAAGTATGGTTACACGCATCACATAAATCGACTTATGGTGATCTCTAACTTAATGACCCTCTGTGAGATAAACCCAAAAAATGTTTATACCTGGTTTATGGAGTTATTTGTAGACTCATCTGAGTGGGTGATGACTCCAAATGTGTTTGGTATGGGTACCTTTGCAGATGGCGGGATATTTGCAACTAAGCCTTACATTTGCGGATCAAATTACTTCATCAAAATGAGTGATTATAAAAAAGGTGACTGGTGTGATGTAGTTGATGGGCTCTATTGGCGTTTCGTTGAAAATTATTTCGGGCGATTGCGAAACAACCCGCGGTTGTCTTTTATGACTAAAACGTTAGAGCGAATGGATAGTAGTCGAAAGTCAAAAATTTTCTCAGCCGCGGAAAATTTCATCGCCGCAAACTGCGAATAACCTACTTTTACCTTTCAAAATCGTACTTTTAGGGGTTGTTTTCAGGCTCTATATTGGTATATATTCAATCAGTGGGAAATTGCGGTTTCTCCGCTTAGGGCATTTTACTACTTAAAGATTACATTCTCTCGGGAGATTTTAAATGAATTTAAAAGAAACATGGCTTTACAGAAGCTTCGCGATTGTTGCTTCATCAGCTCTCATATTCGGTTCATCATCATTAACTTTAGCTCAAGACACAGTCGAGTCAGAGGTTGTTGAAGCGGCCGTTGCTGAGGTTGTTGATAATGCAGCCTCTTCGGTAGAAGAGGTTGTTGTAACCGGTTCGCGTCTAAAAAGATCTACATTCACTAGTATTTCGCCGTTGCAAATTGTAACAGCTGAGATATCTCGTGAATCTGGTTTGGTAAACGCGGCTGATATTCTTCAGACATCTACTTCAGCGGGAGGTCAGCAAATTGACCTAACGTTTAGTGGGTTCGTTTTGGACAATGGACCAGGCTCAAGAACAGTTAACCTTCGAGGTCTTGGAGCGAATAGGACTTTGCTCCTTATTAATGGTCGACGTTTAGCGCCAGGTGGAGCGGAAGGTGCGCCGTATGCGCCTGATGCTGGATTAATTCCAGCAGGGTTGGTTTCGCAATATGAGGTTCTTACCGATGGAGCGTCATCAGTATATGGTTCTGACGCGATTGGTGGGGTAACCAACGTTATTTTAAAATCAAATCTCGACGGGCTAAATATTGAGGCAGGTACGTATATTCCGAAGTATAGCGGTGGAGATAATAGAAGTTTGAATATTACTTGGGGGGAGACCTTCGACAAGGGATTTGTTGGATTTGGATTAGACTATAGCAAAGACAAGCATGCGACATACGGAAGTAGGCCTTGGATGGCAGACTGCCGTAAGAACTATGAAATTGATTCGGAAGGTAATTATTTATCGAGTGATCTTTACTATACGACGACTTATGGAATGAAGCAGACAGACTGTGTGCCCACAGCTTTGGCGGGTAGAACTTTTGTCTCTGCATTTGCAACAGGTAGTATTTATTACACTCCAGGATTCAGTAACGGCGGTTGGGGTAATTTTACTGAGCCAGTCTCACCTTATGGTGGATTTGGAATTGATACTGATGGCGACGGTTTGGCGGATGCGTCGTATTCAGATTATAGCTTGAACGGCACTGATTACGCTCAAAGTGGATATCTGTATCCAAACTATGAAACCGTAAATACAATGGCTTATGGAGAATACAATTTTGGAGGAGATTCAAACATCACGGCGTTCTTCGAAGCAATGTATACTGAGGCTGAGTATGATCTTCAGGGTTCTCCTCCGCAGTTATTCCCAGATGTGCCTGCGAATAACCCATATAACCTTTGTAATCCTGCCGCTGAAAATGGAGTGGATTGTGGACTTGCGCAAGATGCGCTCTTTACGAACCCTGTCTATGTTGCAGGATTTGGTGCTTACTATGAAGGATTATGTGCTAACTTCGGAATTCCTTTAGCGGCATGTACACCTTCCATATTCGGCTTATTATCCGGTCCGGTTGGAGCAGTTGGTACTTTGCCGATCGTTTCAGTGGTAGGTGATAGATCTTCATCTGATGGTGATCGTCAGAATATGCGTCTCGTTGCAGGATTCAAAGGAGATCTCCCGTTCATGAACACTGGTTCCTTAGCAAATTGGGGCTTTGAAACTTATGTGTCATATTCCAAAAACTCAGGAGCGTCTCATAGATACGGAATTCGTGGAGATCGTCTAGATCTAGCGTTAGGTAACTATTCGACAACGGATACGCCGTGTGTCAATGATACTGGTGTTTCGATGGAAGATGATGTAGCTCCAGGATGCGTTGCGGTCAACATGTATGCACCTTCGCTGTACGAAGGCGTGGTTGGGGATTTTGCAACACAAGCTGAAAGAGATTATTTATTTGATAGCCGAGACTTCGATACGGATTATAAGCAAACCATTTTCGGTGCCTCTATGGCTGGAGACTTATATGAGCTTGAAGGTGGATCGGTTCAGGCCAGTGTTGGTATTGAATATAGAAAAGACGAAATAATTTCTATGCCGGATGCTGTTGCAAGAGACGGTCTGTTCTTTGGATACTTCTCTGACGGCGGTGCTGTTGGATCAAAGGATATGAAAGAAATGTTTGTTGAGGTCGAGGCACCATTGTTGGCAGGAAAGCGCCTTGCCAAAGAGCTTAACATTAACTTCTCTGCAAGACTGACAGATGATGAAATTTATGGTAGCAACACGACCGAATCTATGAAAATCGGTTACAGGCCGGTTAATTCTCTGTTGTTAAGGGCTACATATGGTTCAGCTTATAGAGCGCCTAACTTGAGAGAGTTGTTCTTAATGAACCAAACTGGTTTTGGAACTATCTCGGATCCATGTTACGCGCCTGATGAGGCTATTGACTTGTTTACAGGAGAGTACATACCTGAGAACGACACAAGAGACCAAATCATTTTGCAGAATTGTGCCGCAAATGGTGTTGATCCAACAATAGCTAGTGGTTTCTCAAGCTATAGCGTAGAGCTATCAACTGGAGGATCGTTGACTTTAGATCCTGAGACTGCGGATTCCTGGACTGCTGGATTCTCATGGGATCAGGAGTTCTCTAATGAATTTGATCTCGCTGTCGGTGCTACTTATTACGAGGTAGATATTGATGGAACAATCATTGAGCCAAGTGGCGGTTATATTATAAGCGATTGTTATGGAAGTTTAACTGGAAACAGTCCTTTCTGTGAAAGAATTACTCGTGATTTATCTGATCCGACAGATCCTTACATTACATTGTTGGATGCCGGCTTCTTGAATCGTGATAACGAGAAGGCAAGAGGAGTTGACGTTAACATAAATTACGGTGACGTATGGACTATTAGCGGCAAACCCTTTGAGGTAGATGTAGATATTCGTGGAACGCGTGTAATCGAGCGATCTACTTTGTTCATAACTGATTCAGGTGACGAAGACTTTAACGAGTATCAAGGTCAGTGGGGTTTTGCGAAGTGGAAAGCAAATTCCTATGTGACTGTTCAGTGGGACCAGTACAGAGTTCTTTGGAGTACTCGTTATACTGCTGCTGTTGATCAAAATCCAATTGGAATAGATCCATTTAGTGATATATATGATACAGCTGGTACGGGGTTTTATGGTGACACATGTCAAGGACCGACATATGGCGATGTTACGTGTAGAGACGTTGGATTCACAGACGACTACTTCGTGCATTCATTGTCACTTACCCGTGAAGAGGATAATTTTGGTATAACAATTGGTGCGAGAAATATCCTTGATGAAGCACCACCTAGAGTGGATGGTAATGAAATAACGTCTGTAAATAATGCTGCGATAGGTTATGGATATGATATGTCTGGAAGGACCTATTACATTCTTTTCGGCTATCAGTTTTAGGCGTTAGAAAAATAGAAAAAAGCCTCCTTAATCAAGGAGGCTTTTTTTATCGTATAGTTTATGCCAGTTAAAGAAATAAATTTGAAAAAGGAGTTAAAGTTGATATTGCTGAACCGTATTTTCACTGTCTTAACCGTGATTTTTATTTGCTCGAACGTAAGCGTCAATGCAAAAGTTTATCCTGTTGAAGAATGGGCCAAAAGAGATGAAGTAAGGTCCGTCTCGATCTCGCCAGGCGGGGATATGATGGCTATGTTGAGAATAATGGAATCAAAGGCTAATCCTGTCTTGGAAATTTACAATGCTTCGGATATAAGCCAACGGCCATTCAGAATGGATGCTGATCCCATGGAGATACTCAGTTACGATTGGGTTTCAGATACAAAGATTATCTTTAGTGCAAGGCAAAAAGTTAGAGATAAGATCGAAGGATGGAATCGAGGTGTTTTCAAATTTGCCAGCACTATGCTGATATATGATGATAAAAATAAAGAGTGGAGCCTCAAAAAACTCAGGATGTTCGGCGAAGCCTCGAGGATTGTGAATGTTCTGCCAAAAGATCCAGATCATGTGCTAATTGGAAGTTATGACATGGATGCAAAAAAACGTACCTTTGAACGATACCAAACGTTTTATAAATTTAATCTTAACACTCTCAGAAAAGAACAGGTTACTCTGGAATCTGATAGACGAGGTAATATAACGTTCGACGGAGAGGGTAATCCGCGATTTGCGCGTGGGTATGACGGAACTATTAATTCGTCGCTACTGTTTTATAGGACGAAGGAATCGACTGAATGGGATACTATTTGGAAACAAAGTAGGGGAGATTTCGAAGATTTTTCGGTTTATGGTAATGATCCGCTGTCGCCGAAAGATTTAATTGTAATTGCTCATAACGGCAATGATACCGCCGGGCTTTGGTCATTTGACCCAGAGCAAAAAGAGTTTAAAGAATTGATTTATCAAAGGTCTGACGTGGATATTCAGTTTCCAGTCTTTCACTCCAATGACCTTCAATTCCCAGATTTGATAACCGGTGTTTTTTATTATGAAGGCCGTGAACGAAAAATAGAGTGGTTTGATGAGAACGAGAAGGCAATTCATGACCAACTTTACAAGATAATTCCCGATGCGGATACAGTAAGGGTGTCGAGTAGATCCAGAGATGGAGAGTCGATGATTATATATAATGTTGGTCCAAGAGATCCGGGAACATATTATTTGCTTAAGAATGGGAATCTTAAACTTGTCGGTTCTAGAAGACCGGAAGTTTCTGGTAAGTACCTAGCCGATGTAAAAGCGATATCATACAAGTCACGTGATGGCCTCAATATAAACGGATTTATAACCATCCCCAATAGCGAGCCGCCGTATCCGCTTGTAGTGATGCCTCATGGTGGGCCTTTTGTGGGTGAAAATCCGTCTTTCGATGATTGGGCCCAAATGATGGCTAATAGGGGCTATTTAGTTTTGCAGCCTCAATATCGTGGGTCTAAAAACTTCGGTTTAAAATTTTATCAATCTGCTTTTATTAATGGGGGAGAGGGCGGTAAAAAGATGCAGGATGACAAGGACGATGGCGCACTTTTTTTGGTAGAAAATGGATTAGCTGATCCTGATCGAATGCTGATGTTCGGCTGGTCCTATGGCGGTTACGCATCGCTTATAGCGGCTTCGAGGACACCACAGATTTATCAATGCGTTATTGCAGGCGGAATAGTTCCTGATATGGAAGAGCAAGTAAATTATTACCGAAGTAGGCTGAACTCAGCAAAAGATTCAGTGGGGGCCCAGGAGCAACTTGCATATAGAGATGGTGCGATTTCACCAATTAACGAAACTGATAAAGTAAATATTCCAATGCTCGTAATACATGGAGATCTCGATCAAAGGACTCCAATGCGTGCTGCGAGACGTTATGTTAAAAAGCTGGAGAAAACCGATGCTGACTTTAAGTTTGTTGAGTTAAAAGGTGCGGATCACTTCGGTAACACGTGGACCTATGATCATAAGTTTTTAATGTTTTCAGAGATGTTTGATTTCTTAGATAATAAGTGCTTCGTAAACAGTGATAATTTAGCTCAAAGATAAATAGCTATAGCAGTTGATTTTAAGCCGTCCTCGGGCGGCTTTTTGTTTTTCGAAATATAAAACGTTGGTTTCGGCACCTTTAAATGAAAATAAAAGAATCTCTTAAGAAGTTGTTTGTTAAAGTCAACAAAGCCGCCACAGAGGACATGTCAGAGTACGATCCAAATGCCGAATACGACACGCGTGTGAAGCTTCCAGAGTGGCAATTAAAAAAACTTAAAAATCGAAGAATCCAAAAAAAGTAGATATCTCCTTTAGTTCGAATTGAAGATCACTACGTGTCTCAAATCAAACTTCACAGGGAGTTCTGTGCCGATTTCCATATCAATATGACTATGAGTTAAACAAGGCACGGTTTGGCCATCCTCTAATGACAAGTCATATAGATAATTTGGGCCTAAAAATGACTTTGAGACGATTTTAAGTTTGGTATCTGATGATTCATCAAAAGCAATATCATCTGGTCTTACGAGTAACTTAACGTGGTTGCCAACATTAGTAGGCAGTGAGTTCAAAGAGAGGGATCCAAGATTATTAGCAAGAAGGCCAGTAGCATCAATACCCACATTTATTACTGTGCCTTTCCCTATAAAATCCGCTGCAAAGAGACTATTTGGTTTATGGTAGATCTTATAGGGAGTATCGGACTGCTCGATCTCACCATTATTCATTAAAGCTATCTTGTCAGAAATGGCAAAGGCCTCATCTTGATCGTGAGTAACTAACAAGGCAGTCACATTGCTTTTCTTTAAAAGGTCTCTAACTTCAAAAGCCAGTTGAGATCTTAGCTCTGTATCTAGATTCGAGAAAGGCTCATCAAGCAGGATAATCTCGGGCTCGGGAGCTAATGCTCTTGCTAAAGCGACTCGCTGTTGTTGACCACCTGATAGTTCGTGCGGATATCTTTTGGAAATATCTGCCAAGCCAACAAGGTTTAGCATTTCTTTTATTTTCTCTGACTTTGTTGCCGAAGATGATTTTGTCAGTCCGAAGCCCACATTGTTTTCCACGTTGAGATGCGGAAATAAAGCAAAATCTTGGAATACCATTCCAACCTTTCTTTCCTCAGGTGGTTTTAAAAATTGTGGATTACTAATTTCTTCTCCATCTAGCGAAATAGCTCCAGATAATATAGGTTCAAATCCTGAGATTGCCCTGAGCAGAGTTGTCTTACCGCATCCGGAGGGTCCAAGGAGACAACCTATTTCTCCCTTCAGCAGAGAGAAACAAATATTTTTTATTACCTTACTCTCTCTAAACTTGACAGTAATATCATCAATAATTAATTGGTTATCCATGTTGTGTCTTCTCACTAATAATACTTTTAGTAATAAGTAAAATTGGTAATAAACTTATCATAACTATCGAAAGAGCGGGTAATGCCGCATCAAATAATCGTTCATCAGATGCTAATTCATAAGTTTTGACAGCAAGTGTATTGAAGTTGAACGGCCTTAGTATGAGTGTTGTTGGAAGTTCTTTCATAACCTCAACAAACACGAGTAAAAATGCAGTTAAAACACTTGTTTTGAGAATTGGTAAATGGATTTTTGTTAAAATATTTTTCTTTGATGCTCCTAATGATCGAGCAGATTCATCAATACCGGGTTTAATTGCAGATAGTCCTGAATCCATGGTGTTCAGTGATATTGATAAGAATCGAACCAGATAGGCAAAAACCAATATTGCCATTGATCCACTGATAACTAAGCCGAGGGGCATGTCAAAATATAGCCGGCTTAGATAATCGAGTTTATTATCAAACCATGCGATTGGAGCTAAAACTCCAATTGCAATGACTGTTCCTGGGACTGCATAGCCGAGACCCGCAACACCTATAGCTGTTCTGACGGATCTTGTTTGAAAGGAGCGTTTACTGTAAGCAAAAAATATTGCGAATATCACACAGGTAAAACCTGAAGCCGCTGCTAGAGTGAAGCTATTGATCAGAAGATTTATGAATTCGCTATCGAGAGTATGTTGCCAATGATTGATAGTCCAGATTAATAATTGGATTGCAGGAATAAAGAAACCAAGTGAGACTACAGAGACTGAAAAAGCGACCGCAAAAAAAGCTCTCCAATTAGATAATCGAATTTTAGATATTTTTTTAATTGATTTATTTTGATCAAACCTTAATTTACTTCTAGATCTGTTTTCTAAAAGAATAAGAAAAAATACAAACATTAAAAGAAATGAGCAGAGTTGTGCGGCAGTTGTTAACTCTCCCAAGCCATACCATGTTCTAAATATCCCAGTTGTGAATGTACTCACGCCGAAAAACTCAACTGTGCCGAAGTCTGCGAGGGTTTCCATCAGAGCTAAGCTTACCCCTGCGACAATTGCTGGTCTCGCCATTGGTAAGGCTACACTAAAAAGTGATTGCCAGGGAGTTTTTCCAAGAATTCGGCTGGCTTCCAAGATAGCAGTGGACTGCTCCGATAGAGCTAATCTTGTTAGCATGTAAACATATGGATAAAGCACTAGAGACAACATGCATATTGCACCACCCAGTGATCTTACACTGGGGAAATAATAATCGCCGTAATTCCAGTCAAAAAGAGTTCGTAATGCTGTCTGAATTGGGCCCGCAAAATCGAGAATCCCCGTGTATGTGTAAGCAATTATGTATGCGGGCATTGCTAATGGCAGAAGAAATGCCCAGGCAAATACTTTTCGTCCTGGAAAATCGCACATTGCAGTCAACCATGCGCCACCAACGCCAAGGAATAGCGTACCAAATCCTACTCCAAGCATTAAAAATAATGAATTTAAAATATAATCACCAAGAACTGTGTCAAACAGATGAGACCATGAGTCAGAGTAGGGCAGAAAAAGATAACTCGTTATAAATAAGATTGGTGTTGCTATTAAGCATGTCGTAAAAAATAAGAGAAACCGCCAATACGGTTTCTCACCAACATTATTTGTGAGATTTAATTTATTAGAGATTACCGCCAACCTGCTCGATCCATCGCTTTAATTGCCTCTGAATTATACTCACCAAGCTGTGTCACGTTAATTTTGTCTGCTCGGAATGGCCCCCATGACTGCAGGATCGGGCTTATTTCAACATTCTCGCGAATTGGAAATTCATTATTTTTTTTAGCATACCATCTCTGACTCTCGTCACTAGCAAGAAAGGCAATCAATTTTTCTGCGTTTAAAGTGTTTTTTGACGATGTAGTGATTCCAGCACCAGAAATATTAATATGAGTTCCACGATCTTTTTGATTTGGCCAAAATAAAGAGACTTTCTCCGCGGCAGATCTTTGACTTGCATCTGTTGAATTGAGCATGTGTCCAAGGTAATAACTATTTGCAATTGCTACATCGCATTCGCCTGCCGCTACGGCTTTAATCTGATCTCTATCACCGCCAGCAGGCTTTCTCGCGAAATTAGCAGTAAAACCTTGTAACCATTGCTCTGTTTTCTCAAGGCCATTTTGAGCAATCATTCCAGCCACCATGGACTGATTATATATGTTGCTTGATGATCGAATGCATATTCGGCCTGACCACTGTTCGTCTGCTAATGATTCATAGGAGTCAAGATCTTCTGCACTAACTCTATCTTTAGAATAAATTATGACTCGCGCGCGAATGCTAAGACCGGCCCACATATTATCTGAGCTTTTGAGATTATCTGGCACTAGTTCTTTAATAGAGGAGGAATCAAATGGTTTAAGAACATTGGCTTGTTGTGCACGATATAGACGACCCGCGTCTACTGTTAGAAGTATATCAGCAGGCGAATTTTCACCTTCATTTATAAGTCGAGTGAGAAGGGCATCTCCTTTGCCTGTGACTAAATTCACTTTAACTGCCGTTTGTTCCGAAAATTTATCGAGTAGCGGTTTAATTAACGCTTCCTGTCTTGCAGAATAGATATTTACCTCATTCGAAAGGACCGGAAAGCTTATTAAACATGTTAATATAAGCGGCAGAAGCGAACGGTTAAAAACAGTCATTGCGGCACCTTAATTATTGCGAACGCTAATTATTATCATTTGCAATAAAAAATCAAGTTTAGTCGCAAGTTAATTGAGTCATTAATTTAATAAATAATTTTAAGGTACAGTTTGATGGGTTATTTTTGGCCGATTATAGTCTTAAGGTTTGTGCCATTATTTTTCATTCTGGCCGTTTTGATAGGTGCCATTGCATACCCTGGTGGCAATATCCATGATCCAAATCAACTTGGATACTCTTTTACTAATAACTTCCTTAGTGATTTAGGTGGTTATAAATCGCACTCATCAGAACAAAACTTTATATCGAGCTTCTTTTTCAATATGTCCATGTGTTTCTTTATTTTTGTAGGAATTGCATTTTTATTTATTCCTAAAATTTTTGAGAATAAAAAACCGCTTCAGAAATTAGCTTTTTTGGGTTCAATATTCCTTTTGATTGGCACCTTTCTTTTTGCAGGAGTCGGTTTAACACCCTATGATCTTTATTTGGATTTGCATGTTTTTTTTGCCTTAAACGCATTTAGGCTCATTGTGCCTGGTTGTTTGTGTTACTTCATAGTTTTGCTTTTGAGTGACATTCCAAATCGCCATGCTTTTGTTGCAGGTATCTATTTAGTCAGTGTTTTTGCATATGTTTGTTACCAATTATTTTCTACAGGGAATCCTTTTGATAATTATGATGACATGGTAATTCAAGCAACTATACAAAAGTTAATTGTAATAATTAGCGTTCTTAGTTTTTTTTCTTTTAGCTTTGCTTTTGAATGGCAGATAAAATCTCTAAGTCAATATGATGCTTAATCTTTGAATTAGATCATGAGTAAAGTTGAGGAAAAAAATGTTTTTATGAGTCGAGCGATTGATTTGGCTCAAATAGCAGGCGCGTCTGGAGAAGTGCCTGTTGGTGCGGTGGTGGTTAGAGACAATAAAATAATTGGAGAGGGTTTCAACCAACCGATTTTGACGTCTGATCCAACTGCTCATGCAGAAATTATTGCGATGAGAAATGCTTCCAAGAATATTGATAATTATAGACTTACTGGGTGTGACTTATATGTTACGTTAGAGCCCTGTTTGATGTGCTTTGGAGCAATGATACACGCGAGGATAAGCAATCTTTTCTTTGGCGCAGCTGAGCCTAAATCAGGCATTGTCACCAATAAATTTTTAGCCAAAACTGGTATTAATTTAAATCATAAAATCATATGTGAGGGTGGTTTTTTGCAAGATAAATGCATATTTATGATGCAGGAGTTTTTTCATAAAAAAAGAGAACAAGCGCGATGTGTATAAAAATTAAAGTGAGGAGGGTATGTTGTCTTTCCATTTTTGTGCATCTAAATCAGTCTTTTTAGTTGATTCCTCGGAATCTTTGCCAGTCAGTGTCTGAAGTTTTAAGAATTTTTGATAGTACAAAATGTTTTCTACATATCTCACCGGTTCGTTTCCTCTCGCATAACCATGAGTGACAGTGGAGTAGTATTTTTTGATAGTGAGAAGCGGTAGGTATTCTTTCAGCACCTCCCATTTAGTATTATCCTGTCCATCACGCTTTGCGAGTATTCTCGCATCTTCAAGATGCCCTCGACCCACGTTGTATGCGGCAAGTGCCATGAATGTCCGATCAGGTTCCTCTATATCCTCATTCATTAAATTTCGCAATTTTGCTAAATATTTGGATCCACCCTCAATACTTTGGAAGGGATCTAATCGATTTAAAATGCCCATCTCTTTGGCAGTCCTTAGTGTGAGCATCATCAACCCTCGCACGCCAGTTGGAGATATAGCTCTGTCATCCCAATGTGATTCCTGGTAAGCCATAGCTGCTAATAGATGCCAGTCGATATTGTATTTGTCTCCCGCTATTTGGAAGCCTGCTCTATATGTAGGTAGTCGTTTTTGCGTGAGCTCATCCAAGCGCTTTGAGTCAGCCGCTGAGAATTTTTCACTGTAAGAGGTAATTATGGATGTCAGTTCCTCTAACTCGCCTTTTTCACGAGAAACATCGATATACTTATTCGCCGCACTAGTTAGTGTTCCATCGCTATAGCTAGGAAAACCCAGTGCAACAGGATTATTCTCAGTTATTGAAAAAGCTGCTCCGACACTTGGATAAATATGACGATTTATAGAGTACTCGATTGAATTAACAATGGCATATTTTATTTTTTCCTCTTTTATAAGTGAAAAAAGATCTGATATCGATAAGTCAGATGTTTCATAGAGCACAAGATCTGGCGCATCTTCTCGTATTTTAGATAACGTGATTTCGTCCACTGAGTTTGAGATAAAGCTGGCGCTTCCAATAACCTCGCTTAAATCTGATGGTTTGAATTTTCCTCGTTTATATATGACTTGCTGATTCATACTCAAATATGATTTTGAAGCTGTAAACGATTTATCATTCAAAACATTTTGAAGAAGATTAGCTGAGGCGAAATCTCCTTTTGGTCCTCCGAGGGCATTTAGGAGACTTGACAAGTTAGCTTTAACTTCGACATTAAGATCAACATTAAGGCTGTCTGCGAAAGATTTAGCCAAAAGAAAGTCGAGACCATTTTCTCCCTCGCCATCGACAAAATAAGTGGTTGGACCATATATGGTAAGAAAATTAATGTAACCTTTTGACTTAATTCTGTCTAAATCAGTCATTTGATTGCTACTAATCGAGAAAATTAATATCAGGATAGCTGCGAATAAAAATAGAAGTCGGTTTCTAAAACGTTTCAGCCGTCTTGATCTATGCAATAAGCCATTCATTTTGAAATTCTAAAGCAGTTTTTCATATTATATTATTTTTAATTATCGTTCTTTAAAATTTCTCTCTGCGATTTATGAATTTTTGTTAAACTAATTTATCAAATCGGAGTTACTATAGAACGGCAATGATCATATTTGAAGGCACACCTACTCTTTCTAAATTTCGATGTCAGAGATTGCTTGAAAAACTAAGGAATCAAGTCCCCAAAATCGAAGCAATAAAAGCTAATTTTTTCCATTTTATCGATTGTCTTGAGCCACTCTTGGCAAAAGAACACCAAACCCTTGAAGAAATTTTAAAATATGGCACCCAAATTAAGGATATAGATAAGAAGGGAGAACTTTTTCTCGTAGTGCCACGATTGGGAACAATATCGCCATGGTCAAGTAAAGCCACTGATATCGCTCATAATTGTGGATTATTAAAAATAAGAAGAATCGAGAGAGGTGTCGCATATTTTATCGAATCTGAAACCTCTCTAACGTCTGAAGATTTAAAGTTTATCGAAAATATAATTAGCGATCGCATGGTCGAAAGCATTATTTATGACTTTTCTGAAGCTGAGCAGATGTTTGCACAGAGTTCTCCTGGGGTTATTAAGTTTGTTGATGTGATTAATCATGGATCACAGGCTCTTCAAGATGCCAACACTGAATTTGGGCTTGCTTTGGCAGAAGACGAGGTAGATTACCTTGTTGAAAGGTTTGTCCAATTAAATCGTAATCCCAGTAATACCGAATTGATGATGTTTGCACAGGCTAACTCTGAGCATTGTAGACATAAAATATTTAATGCAACGTGGCGCGTGGATGGAGTTGATCAGTGTGACTCTTTGTTCGACATGATTAAAAATACGACAGAAATTAATGGTAATGGTGTTTTATCTGCTTATTCTGACAACGCAGCCGTTATCAAAGGAAACGAGGCCGGAAGGTTTTTCCCAGATCCAGTTAATAAGACATACGCATATCATCAAGAACCAATTCATATGCTTATGAAAGTAGAGACTCATAATCATCCTACTGCAATAGCCCCCTTTCCTGGAGCAGGCACAGGCGCTGGGGGAGAAATAAGAGATGAGGGAGCAGTTGGGCAGGGCGCCAAACCAAAAGCTGGTCTTGTCGGATTTTCAGTTTCGAATTTGCGTATTCCTGGGTTTACTCAAAACTGGGAAAGTGATTATGGTAAGCCAGATAGGATAGTTTCTGCGCTTGACATCATGTTAGAGGGACCAATTGGTGGTGCAGCTTTTAACAATGAATTTGGTCGTCCAAACATTTGTGGTTATTTCCGAAGTTTTGAAATGACAATTGATCAAACTAGATGGGGATACCACAAACCAATAATGATTGCTGGAGGCTATGGCAACATAAAAGAATCGCATGTTCATAAAAAACAATTTTCCCCTGGTACTCATTTAGTCGTTTTGGGAGGACCAGCTATGTTGATAGGCCTCGGTGGTGGAGCAGCCTCTTCAATGAGCTCTGGAGCAAGTTCAGAAGACTTAGATTTTGCATCAGTGCAACGTCAAAATCCAGAAATAGAAAGAAGATGCCAAGAGGTTATAGACGCTTGTTGGCAACTCGCAGACCTGAATCCAATCGAATTTATTCATGATGTAGGCGCCGGTGGGCTATCAAATGCGCTGCCGGAGCTAGTGAAAGATGGGGGCACTGGAGGAACATTCGAGCTACGCGACATTCCAAATGATCAATTAAGTATGAATCCTATGGAATTATGGTGTAATGAGAGTCAAGAGCGATACGTAATGGCTGTTTCAGAAAAAAATATTAAGGTTTTCGAAGCAATATGTAATCGAGAAAGATGTCCTTTCTCAATAGTTGGAACAGCGACTAAAGAGAAAATGATTTTGGTTACTGACGCTCATTTTGATAACACGCCTGTGCAGATGCCAATGCCTATTCTCTTTGGTAATTCACCAAAACTTGAAAAGAATATCCAAACCATTGAGACAAAGAAAAAACAGCCAGATTTCGATCGTCTTAACTTGAGTGATGTAATTTTTGAAATTCTAAAGCATCCGACAGTTGCGAATAAAAGTTTTCTAATAACGATCGGTGATAGGTCAGTCGGTGGTATGGTAGCGAGAGACCAAATGGTCGGGCCCTGGCAAATTCCTGTGGCAGATTGCGGCATAACAACTGTCTCATACGACAGTTTCCAGGGAGAGGCCATGGCAATCGGCGAGAAAGCGCCCATAGCTATTTTGAACGCAGCAGCCTCGGGCAGAATGGCAATTGGTGAGTCCATCACGAATTTATGTTCGTGTATGATCGAAAACATTAGTGATATCAAATTATCCGCTAATTGGATGTGTGCCTCGGGTTCAAATGATCAGGACAGTGCTTTGTATCAAACTGTGAAAGCAGTTGGAATGGAGTTTTGTCCTCAGCTTGGAATCAGTATTCCTGTTGGTAAAGACTCCTTGTCTATGAAAACAGCTTGGCGTGAATCAAGTAAAAATAAAGAGGTTGTATCGCCTCTTTCCTTAAATATCTCCGCCTTCGCTCCCATCAATGATGTCAGACTTGCCGCTACTCCGGTACTAGATACTGATTGTTTTGATAGTACTATTTTATTGATCGATCTTGGCTTAAATAAAAACCGCTTGGGTGGGTCAATATACATGCAAGTACATTCTGAAATCGGCAGTGTTGCTCCAGATATTGATAATCCAAAGTTATTGACATCTTTCTTTAATTTGATGAAGAAGTATCATGCAAGTAAGACGATCCTATCATATCATGATAGATCTGACGGAGGCGCTTTTGTATCTTTAGTTGAGATGAGTTTTGCAAGTAATACTGGTATATCGATATCTGTTGAAAATGATGATGTCGCAAGTTTTTTGTTTAATGAAGAGTTAGGAGCACTAATTCAAGTAAGGAATGAAGACTTGTCTCGAGTACTTTCAGATTTTAATTCGTCAGAAATACGAGTATTTAAGATCGGTTCCATAAACACAAACCACTCTATTGATATCTTTCAGAATGACGAAATGCTCTTTTCCTGTGCCTTATCTAAACTAAAGGGAGCGTGGAGTGAAGTTTCTTACAGAATGGCAGCTCAGCGGGATAATCCGGAGTGTGCTATGCAAGAGTTTGAAAAATACTCCCAAGATATTGATCCAGGATTGTCTGTCAGCTTATCTTTTGATCCTAATGACGACATTACTTCACCTTTCTTGAATATTGGCTCTAAACCTCTCGTCGCTGTTCTAAGAGAGCAAGGTGTGAACAGCCAAGTTGAAATGGCTGCTGCATTTGATCGAGCAGGTTTCTCGGCGAAAGATATCCATATGAGTGATTTGTTAGCCGGACATCATTCCCTTGATGATTTCCATGGATTAGTAGCGTGTGGAGGATTTTCTTATGGCGATGTTTTGGGAGCGGGAGAGGGTTGGGCTAAGACAATCCTTTTTAATAGTTACATGAGAGATCAATTTACTAATTTTTTTGCTAGATCAGCAACTTTCACTTTGGGTGTTTGCAATGGGTGCCAGATGCTGAGTTCTCTAAAAGAACTTATTCCAGGAACGAAGAATTGGCCTAAATTTGTCCGTAACACTTCTGAACAATTCGAGGCGCGTTTCTCTTTGGTTAAAGTTGAATCTTCTCCTTCAGCATTACTGCGAGGCATGCAAGACTCTTATATGCCAATTGTAATTTCTCATGGTGAGGGCCGTGCTGAGTTTACGAATGCTGATGACATGAAAGAGTTGAACAAAAATAACCTAGTGGCGCTGAGATTTGTGGAGAATACGTATGAGGTAGCGTCTTCTTATCCCTCTAATCCAAATGGTTCACCGGATGGACTTACTGGACTATGTTCTTTGGATGGGAGAGTAACAATAATGATGCCACATCCGGAGAGAGTATTTAGGTATGTTACAAATTCTTGGTATCCAAAGAACTCAGGGAATGATAGTGGATGGATGAGGATATTTAGAAATGCTAGATTATTTGTTGGTTAAAATTTTATGAAGAAAATTGAGAATGAGTCTGAATTGTTGAAGAAAGCTTTAGAAGTCGGCGCTAAATATACTCGGGCCAGAGGTTATGGTGAAATAGAGTCACACGATTCTATGAAGTTAAAAGTCGAGTTTATCTACAGGGCTTTAGTTGAAGATAAGCTTATTCAACCGTTGGCAAAAGACCAAATTAGTGATCTTGGAATGCGCCGGAAATTGGTTCTCTGGATATCACGGAACCTACCAAACTAGAAAAAATGCATCACTCGGAATCTTTATTGGTTTTCAAACTGTGCTAGACTATGTGCGAGAGTTAGCCAGACAATCGCTATTTGAACAGCTTAGCTGGTCACGTAGAGGAAAGTCCGGGCTCCACAGGGTGAGAGTGCCAGGTAACACCTGGGAAGCGTGAGCTTACGGAAAGTGCAGCAGAGAATAGACCGCCGATGATTCAATTGAACACAGGCAAGGGTGAAAAGGTGCGGTAAGAGCGCACCGCGTTATTGGTAACAATAATGGCATGGTAAACCCCACTCGGAGCAAGACCAAATAGGTCTCCACATGGTGCGACCCGCACGAGGGGACGGGTAGGTTGCTTGAGGCAAGCGGTGACGTTTGTCCCAGATGAATGATTGTCCTCGACAGAACCCGGCTTATCAGTTAACTCTCAATCTTTATAAATTATTTCAATACTAATTTATTCGAATATTTGGGTTGTAACAGAGCCAAATTCTAGAAACCACTTTAAGTTTTACCTTTAGCACAATGTTTTTAATTATGAAAAATTAATTCCCCACCTAACCTTACGAATGGGATTCCGATTTATGTCGGAAATCACTGATTTTATTGTGTTTTTTTTATCTATATGAGCTTGACTTTCGCTTTTTATCTTATTAGTGTTGCATCATGGATAAAAGTGGTAAAAAGTGGATAAATAAGAATGTCGATATTCAGGGGTAGTGATCCAATTAATATGGATTCAAAAGGTAGATTGGCGATACCCACTCGTTATCGCGGAATCCTGTCTGATCTGTGTGAAGGCGCACTGGTAATAACTATCGATATGAAAAGCACATGCTTGACTCTATCTCCGTTACCAGAGTGGAAACAATTCGAGAAAAAAGTTGCTGCTTTGCCTGCCATGGACGAGCTTGGCGAAATGTTAAGTCGTTTTGTGGTTGGGCAAGCAAAAGATATTCAGTTGGATGGAAATGGAAGAATTTTAATTCCGCAAGAACTTAGAGAGTTTGCAAAACTTGAGAAAAAAATTGTGCTCGTGGGAAGAACTCAACGCTTGGAAATTTGGTCAGAGGATCTTTGGGAGTCCGAGGTAAAACAGTCAAGAGAAACTTACATGGATATTTTAAGTGAGAAACAACCGATGTCGGATGCATTGAAGAGTTTGTCGTGGTAACAAAGCTTGACTGCCCATATTCCAGTTTTTTTACATGAAGCACTCGATTCTTTGGTGGTTGATTTAGACGGTTTATATGTTGATGGGACATTTGGCAGGGGAGGTCATTCTGCAGAGTTGTTGCAACGATTATCAGGTAATGCTCATGTCATAGGGTTAGATAAAGATCCAGAGGCCATAGATTTTGGAAGATCAAAATTTAAAAATGATAAAAGATTGGAGCTCTTGCATGAGAGTTTTTCAAATTTGACTAATATTCTTCAGGTACGCGGCAAACTTGGTAATGTTTCTGGTGTGTTACTCGACCTGGGAGTCTCATCACCTCAGCTAGATCAGGCCCAGCGGGGATTTAGTTTCATGAATAATGGCCCACTCGATATGCGTATGAATAATTCTGCTGGGCCAACCGCGGCAGAATGGATAGCCGCATCTGATCAAAACGAACTTACTGAAACATTTAGAAGTTTAGGTGAAGAAAAGTACGCTAACCGAATCGCAAAAAGTATTATCAATAGCCGAGCACAGCAACCCATAACGACAACTCAACAGCTAGCCGCCATAGTATCGAAGGCTCATCCTAACTGGCAGAAAGGAAAACATCCCGCTACAAAAGTTTTTCAAGCTATTCGAATACGAGTAAATAATGAGCTGAATGATTTAGAGCATTTCCTGGCTAATGTGCTTAAGGCGCTTAAAATCGGTGGTAGACTTGTAGTAATAAGTTTCCATTCTCTGGAGGATAGAAGGGTCAAGAAATTTATTCGAGATCAAGAGAACGGCCCATTTGTCCCAAAAAGTATTCCAATAAAACACTCTAAAGTTCAGATTTCAATGAAGCGTGTTGGGAAAGCTCTTACATCTTCCAATGTAGATATTATCGAAAATAGACGGGCTAGAAGCGCGGTTATGAGAGTAGCTGAGAGAGTGGCTTAACTATGAATAAACTTGATAACAAGTCAAATAACAACACCTTTCAAATTTTGATTTTGTGGATATTGGTTCTAGTATCTGCTGTCTCAGTTGTTCTTGTTAATCATTTGTGCCGCCAAAGGTACTCTGAACTGAGTGATCTGGAATCCTCTGCAAGCACATTAGAGACAAATTATGGACGCCTAATTCTTGAGTTTAGCGCATGGGGATCAATGCACCGTGTCGAGTCATTAGCATCGAAAAATCATCAAATGGTCATCCCGAAACATGATGACATAGTCATCATTGATAGCAATCGCGAAGGTTCATATTAAGATGAGCGCGAAAAGTCTCTCAATAAATGTATCCAAGTGGCGTTATTGGTTAGTCATTGCAATTTTGATGATTTTGCCAGTCTCAATTCTCATAAAAATTGCGTTTTTACAGATACTTCCAAGTCAAAAATATGGATTCAATTTCCTTAAAAATCAGGGAGAGATGCGAGCGATAAGGAACATAAGTATTCCTGCAGTCAGAGGATCAATATTAGATAGAAATGGGAAGCCCCTCGCTATAAGTACGCCTGTGGTTGATATAGTCGGCAATCCTCAGAAAATAATGACTCAAGATCATACAAAATTGGCTGAAGCACTTGGAATATCTGTACAAATTTTGAGAAATAGGTTGGATCTTTACAAGGAAAAATCATTTGTATATTTATCCCGTCAATTATCAGAGCAAGATGCCAAAGCAATTTTAAATTTAAATATAAAAGGAATTTCTCAAGAAAAGCAATTTAAACGTTTTTATCCCGCGGGTGAGGTAACTGCCCAATTAGTAGGTATTACGGATTACATGGACTCTGGGCAAGAGGGTTTAGAGCTCGCATTCAATGATTGGTTGAAAGGTGAAGAGGGCTTTAAAAAAGTTGTCATGGATGAGAAAAGAAGAGTCATTAGTAACTTAGCTTTATTAAAGTCTTCGAAGCCAGGCAATAATCTTCGTTTGAGCATCGATCTTCGGATTCAGTATGCTGCATATACAGAATTAAAGAAATCAGTAAAAAAACATGGCGCTAAAGCAGGATCAATTGTTGTTCTAGATGTATCAACAGGTGAAATTATTGCAATGGTTAACCAACCATCATTTAACCCAAATAATCGAACAACATTGGATCAGGCGGCTCTTAGAAATAGAGCTATAACTGACCTTATTGAGCCTGGTTCAACGGTAAAGCCTTTTACTATTCTAGCGGCTCTCGAAAGTGGGGAATATGATTCTGCTAGTGTGGTGGATACTTCACCTGGCTATTTAAAAGTAGATTATAAAACTTTTGTGGATCCAGTTAATTATGGCAACTTAGATCTGACAGGTGTTCTATCCAAGTCAAGTCAAGTGGGAACGACTAAAATCGCGCTTAATTTAAATCCTGAATCAATTAGAGATGTCTTTTCGCGTGTTGGTTTTGGTGACTATGTTGGGAGTGGATTTCCAGGAGAAACAATGGGAAGTTTGCCTGCATACCGAAGCTGGCATCCTGTAACTCAAGCCACATTTGCATTTGGTTATGGTATCAGTGTTTCACCTCTTCAGTTAGCAAAGGCCTATGGGATACTCGCAAATAATGGACTTAAACGCGATGTAACGTTACTTGCAGTCGAAGAAATAGCAAGTAGTTCACGAGTTCTTGATAAAGATATATCTCATGATGTTACAAGAATGTTAACTTCTGCTGTTAGTAAAACAGGAACTGGAAAAAATGCGATGATCGATAGCTACAGTGTTGCCGGTAAGACAGGCACTCTGCATAAGGTCAAAAGCCAGGGTGGCTATGAGGATAATAAATATATTTCTGCTTTCGCAGGTTTTTCACCCACAGAAAATCCCAAAATTGTAACTGTTGTGATAATTGATGAGCCGGCGAAAGGTGATTATTTTGGTGGTTTAGTTGCGGCTCCAATATTTTCCAAGGTTACGGAAAGAGCTCTACAGTTGATGCAGATATCACCGGATAAGCCATTGAGACCTCATTCTCATAGAGATGCAGTATTCAAAAAAGGAGAGTCATCTTGATTGATTCCTCCCTAACACGCGAATTACCTGAGTTGTTATCTCAACTTTTAATATCTAGGGAGTGTCCATCAGTATCTATCAGTGGACTAGCCCTATCGAGTAAAAAAGTAAAAAGGGGTAACGCTTTTCTAGCAGTAAAAGGAATCGAGTTAGACGGATTTAGTTTTATGATGGACGCCAAGTTACATGGAGCTGCAGTGATACTAGCGGAATGGGATGGCGATCGAAAAACAACAAGTAGGTTTGAAGACGCAGAAGCTGATCTCGGTATTCCTGTTATCGGCGTTTGCAACCTAAGCGCTCTTATTTCCTACATAGCGGGTTATTTTTACTCAAGGCCAAGTGAAATGATAAAGGTAATGGCTGTTACGGGTACGAATGGAAAAACCACCTGTGCTCATTTGTATAGTGCCATGATGAATGAAATTAATAAAATAAATGGAAATACTGGTAGATCAGGCTATATCGGCACATTAGGTTTAAATTATTTTTATGAGAATGAGGTGAAAGAGCAGCAATCAACCAAATTGGATTATCCAGATCTAACTACTCCAGATGCAATTTCAATTCAGAAGCACTTGCATGAATTTTTATCATTGGGATATAAGAACGTTGCCATAGAGGCATCTTCTCATGGATTATCTCAATCCAGACTACTGGATATCGAGATAGAGAGTGCGGTTTTTACAAATTTAAGTCGCGATCATCTAGATTATCATTCGACTCTAAAAGATTACGCTATATCAAAATTAAAACTTTTTACAGAGCATAAAATCAAGAATGCGATTATAAACATCGATGATGACATTGGCAGAGAGATATGCAGAGAAATAGGTCAGAAGGTAACAACCCTAACATACAGTTTGAGTAATTTAGGTGCTGATGTTCATTGCAAGTCAATAAGCTTCTCGAGCACTTGTCTAAAAGCTGAAGTAGTTACTCCCTGGGGTATGATAAATGTAAATTCCCGACTGATTGGTAAATTTAATTTATACAATTTATTAGCCGTTATCGCTGCTGTTATGTCATCTGGCATCGGAAGAAATCAAGAGAACTTGGATTTAATTGAAGATGTAATACCTAAGCTTTCAACACCACCGGGTCGTATGGAGGTGATATCAAAGTTTGACGTTATTGGACCAAGAGTAATAATTGATTATGCGCATACTCCAGATGCACTAAAAAATTCTTTGTCAGAATTAAAATCTCATGATGTCAGTTCAGTCTGGATTGTTTTTGGTTGTGGAGGTGACAGAGACCAAGGGAAAAGATCAGAAATGGGAGAAATTGCCTCCAAATATGCTGATCACGTGATCCTCACAAATGACAATCCAAGAACAGAATCCCCCTCTAAAATAATTGCTGATATTCAAAAGAATATAAAAGGAAGGGTAACAATTGAGTTAGATAGAGCCCAAGCGATTAAAATGGCAATAAGATCCGCTGAAAAAACAGACACAGTTTTAATTTCGGGGAAAGGACATGAAAATTATCAACTGATTGGTGAAAAACAAATTTTTTTCAGTGACAAATTGCAGGCCGAGACAATTCTTGGTGAGCTAGAGATTTCTAAATCCGAATTAAAAGGGTGTATAGCATGACAAGTATCAGTCTTGCTGAAGCCGCTGAAAGATTCGGGGGAACTTTACTGAATCCAGATGCTAATTTTTTTGATTTGTCGATAGATAGCAGGAGCGCAAAACCTGATGATCTTTTCGTTGCATTGAAAGGATCGAATTATGATGGACATTCTTTTGTCTCCTCAATCAAAAATATAATTTGTGGTGCTGTCGTTTCAGAGCCAAATTTCTCGATAGATATACCTCAATGGGTCGTAAAGGATACGTCATTAGCCTTAGGCCAACTCGCAATAATGAGACGTGAAAGTTTTAATGGAAAGGTAATTGCCATAACTGGAAGCTCAGGCAAAACCTCAGTGAAAGAGTCGATCTATTCAATATTAGCAACTAGATATAGGGTCAGCAAAACATTCAAAAATCTAAATAACCATTTGGGAGTTCCTCTAACTATATTCAAAAATGATTTAGCTTCAGATTTTTGGGTCGTCGAAATGGGAGCCAGTGGCGTAGGGGAGATAGAGTATTTATGCAACATTGCAAAGCCTGATTTTGCACTTATTAATAACATTCAAAGAGCTCATATTGAGGGATTTGGAAGTATGACAAACATCTTGAAAGCAAAATCCGAAATATATTTGAACTTATCTCAAAATGGAGTGGCGATAATAAATTTAGATGAAGAATCTTCTGATTACTGGTTGCAATTAAATTCAAATCGAAAATGCTTCACATTTTCCGAACATAAGGTGAGTGCTGATGTTCATGCGAATAACATATTTGACTACGATGATGGCTGCTTTGAATTTCATCTGAATATTCGAGACAAGGAATCTAGTGCAAGTATAGGCAAAAAAGTATTAATTGGTTTGCCTGGGCTGCATCACGTGCGGAACAGTCTCGCTGCTGCTGCTGTTGGATTATCCGTTGGATTGGATATAGATAATATTTGTAATGGTTTAAAAGATGCAACAGTCCCTCAAGGAAGGTTTCAAATTATTGATATCTCGAATCTCTTAAAAGTTATTGACGATTCATACAATGCAAATCCAGATTCTTTTAAATTAGCTGTCGGAAATCTTGAGCGAAGGCATGGCTTTAATATTGTGGTTATTGGTGATTTGGCTGAACTGGGCGATCAATCCTGTCAAATTCATTATGAATTGGGAGATTTTATAAAAGATAGTGATATCAATTTGCTCTTGAGTCATGGAGTTATGAGCAGATACACCAGCATCTCCTGTGGTGGCAGACATTTCGACAAGTTAAAAGATCTATTATCAGAGCTTTCTGAAACAATTAGCCGAAATATGGATTCAAATTGTGTAACCAATATTTTAGTTAAGGGATCACGAAGTTCGAAAATGGAGAGAGTTGTTCAGGCTCTTCTGAGGGGTTATCAGATACCATGTTAGTTATTCTTGCTGATTATTTAGCGCAATTTGTCAATTTTTTCTCGGTATTTCAATATTTAACCCTGAGAGCAATTCTAGCTGTAGTAACAGCACTAGTAATCAGTTGGATTTTTGGACCAAAAGTTATTGACTGGTTGAATTCAATGCAATTGGAGCAAGCGATCAGAGATGACGGTCCTCAAACTCACTTAGAAAAAAATGGAACGCCCACAATGGGTGGTGCGTTAATTATTTTATCCATTTTTATAACTACTTTTCTCTGGGCAGATTTGGGTAATAAATATATATGGATTGTTTTAATAACTGTATTCGGTTTTGGGCTTATAGGATGGCTGGATGATTATAAGAAGGTGGTAGAAAAAAGCCCGAAAGGTATTTCGGCTCGTTCAAAAATATTTTGGCAATCAATAATTGCAATTGGAGTTGCCTCAACGCTCTATTTCTCCTCATCTTCACCCGCTGAGACTGAATTGATTTTGCCTTTCTTTAAAGATTTTGCCCTACCTTTAGGATGGTTTTATATAGTCTTTGCTTTTTTTGTAATTGTAGGCTCAAGTAATGCGGTTAATCTAACTGATGGTCTTGATGGATTAGCAATTCTTCCTACGGTAATGATTAGTGGAGCGCTTGGAATTTTTGCATATCTCACAGGAAACTTTCAATTTGCGGAGTATCTTAATATTCCATTTATTCTTGGAACTGGAGAAGTTGTAATTATTGCTGCAGCTATCTGTGGTGCTGGATTGGGATTTCTCTGGTTCAACACATATCCGGCGATGGTTTTTATGGGAGATATTGGAGCACTTTCATTAGGGGCTGCACTCGGGATTATGGCTGTAATTGTTCGCCAAGAACTAGTTTTAGCAATTATGGGTGGAGTATTTGTCATTGAAACGTTGTCGGTAATTATCCAAGTTTTGTCCTTTAAATTAACAGGTAAGCGGATTTTTAGAATGGCTCCAATTCATCATCATTTTGAGTTAAAAGGTTGGCCTGAACCCAGGGTAATAGTGAGATTTTGGATTATCACTATTGTTCTTGTTTTGATTGGTTTGGCAACTTTGAAGATTAGATAAATCATGCAAAATTTTACTGACATAGAAACTTTAAAAGCAAAAAGAATTTTAATTTTGGGGATTGGTAAAACAGGTGCTTCAATGGTGAGATTCTGTATTTCTAAAAACCTGAAATTTGAAATCGCAGACAGTGGAGACAACCCCTCTGAGTTAAATTATGTACGTGAAAATTTTCCCGAAACAACAATTTATCGAGGACCATTTTCCAGATTGAACTTAGAGGAAATAGATATCATTTTTAAAAGTCCAGGGATTCCTTCTGATGATCCATTTTTTTTGAGGTGTAAAAAATCTAGCATATGCTTAATCACCGAGATGGATTTGTTTCTTGCAGAAATTCATTCTCCTCTAGTTGCAATAACGGGCTCAAATGGAAAGAGCACTGTTACATCTCTAGTTGGAAATATTGCTGAAGTTGAAGGTTTAAAAGTTGCTGTAGGGGGTAATTTGGGATCTCCCATGCTGGATTTAATAGATGATCATATTGATCTTTATGTTATCGAATTATCTAGTTATCAACTCGAAAATGTCGACAATATGAGAGGAGGTGTCGTTTGTATCTTGAACATAACTCCAGATCATTTAGATCGTCATAAAACAATGCAAAATTACATTAAAGCGAAGATTAGGATTTGCAGTGGTGCTTCACATGTTTTACTTAATGCTAATGACGAGATCACCTCTAAACTAAAAGTAACTGCGAAAAAGAGTTTCTTTGGAACTTCGAGTCCAGAAAGTGGAAACGTTGGTTTGGTAGTAAAAAATTCGAAGCCATACATTTACTTTGGTAATCAACAGCTGATGCCAGTAGATCACATTTCAATCTATGGTCCACATAATTTGAGCAATGCTCTTGCTGCATGCGGACTCGCAAGAATTATTGGACTTAGCAGTAAATCTATCAGAGAAGCAATTTCTGTTTTCAAGGGACTGCCTCATCGATGTGAAAAATTCTTAACTGTAAAAAATATAGATTTTATAAATGATTCAAAATCAACAAATATAGATTCGACAAGGGTGGCAATCGAGGCTTTTCGATCTGACCAGACGAAAAATATTATTTTGTTGATGGGAGGCATCGATAAAAATCAAAACTTCTCTATTTTAAATTCTATTATCGGTAGTGCTGTAAAAAAGTTAGTTTTGTTCGGTAGACATGCCGAACGCATCAAAAAGATGATTGACAGATCATTCCCAAGCGAAATCTTTGGCTTTCTCGAGGAAGCGACCACATATGCTTATCAAATAGCAGATTCTGGAGACAAAATTCTTTTTTCACCTGGATGCTCAAGCTTTGATGAGTTCGCTAATTTTGAAGAGAGAGGGACATATTTTAAAGAGTTAATCCTCAGGCATGGAAGCAAATATGAGAAGTGAGCGATTTAATATAAATATTCTAAGTCCATTAAAAATGCTCGATATAAAAGCAGGACAGAAAACGTTTATAGATATGTCTATTTTGGTTCCAGCTCTTTTCTTAATATCAATTGGAATTGTAATGATCGCATCTGCATCATTGAGCGTTAGCGAGTTTAAGTATGGTGATCGATTGTTCTTCTTAAAACGTCACCTTTTTTACGTAAGTCTAAGTTTAATATGTCTTTATATAGCCTTTAGGATTCCCACCAATGCATGGGGAAAGTATTCATTGTATTTGATAATGGCATGTTTATTTTTACTTGGCCTAGTCCTTATTCCAGGAATTGGTATAGAAAGAAATGGCAGTCAAAGGTGGCTCAGTATATTTGGATTTACTTTTCAAGTTTCAGAATGGGTGAAACTCAGTTTCATTATTTTTCTGGCACATTATATAAATTTAAATAAAGAATCGTTTTTCTTGAAACATCAACCAATTATTAAAATTTCTATTTTGTTCCTAGTTGTAAGCGCACTCCTAATCGCAGAGCCTGATTTTGGATCATTTGTTTTGATTGGATTTACTTTGGTTTCGATGCTTTTTATAGCAGGTATAAGATTAAGGTATTTTATTTCTATTCTTGCTTTCGTTACAGTTTCGTTTTGGATAGTGGCAGAAATATCACCTTACCGGTTATCTAGAATTACATCTTATCTAGATCCTTGGTCTCAACAATTCTCCTCTGGCTATCAGTTGACACAATCTCTTATCGCCTTTGGAAGGGGTGAATGGATGGGAGTGGGTCTTGGACAGTCTGTACAAAAGATGCTTTATCTGCCAGAGGCACATACAGATTTTGTATTTGCCATTTATGCAGAGGAATTTGGCTTCGTTGGAGTAACAATTTTAATATCAGTTTATTGCTTTCTTTCATACAAAATTTTTCTTCTTAGTTGGAATAATTTCAACAGGAAAGATTATTTTTCTGGTTTGTTATTGTTTGGAATTGGAACTTTATTTGTAGGTCAAACATTTATAAATTTGGGTGTTAATTCAGGTTTATTACCAACAAAGGGACTTACGCTCCCGTTCGTGAGTTACGGGGGAAACAGTTTATTAGTCTCAAGCATAATGTTGGGCATAGTTTTACGTGTTTCTAGCCATAATCGTTTTGCGGAACGAGGTTCCCATGACTGAAATACTCACAAAAAGGGTACTCATTATGGCAGGAGGAACTGGAGGTCATATTTTCCCAGGATTGGCTGTCGCTAAATATTTAAAGACACTAGGCGCATCTGTTCATTGGCTTGGAAGTAAGACGGGATTTGAGGTTGATTTTTTAAAAGGAAAAGATATTACCCTTGAGTTAATCGATATTAAAGGAGTTCGAGGAAAGGGTTTTCTTCAATTATTGAGAGCACCTTTCTTTATTGCAAAGTCAATTTATCAAGCATTAATTATAATTCAGAAAGTTAAACCAGATGTCGTACTCGGTATGGGTGGTTTTGTTTCCGGACCTGGTGCTATTGCCGCACTCCTGAAAAGGATTCCTGTTGTTATTCATGAACAAAATGCTGTTATGGGAACTACTAATCGGATCGTGTCGACGTTTGCTAAGAAAGTTCTAGTCGGTTTTCCAAATACATTCTTGGGTGCAATCGTCTGCGGTAATCCCATAAATAAAAAAATAGCCTCTTTAAGTCTTGAAACCAAAATTCCACAAAACAAAAATGATAGAGCTAAATTATTAATCCTAGGAGGTAGCCGAGGAGCATCTTCGTTAAATTCAGTAATTCCTCAAGCCTTAGCGATGGTGGATAAAAACGTCAGGCCAGAGGTACTTCATCAAACGGGAAGAGACCATTTTCAAAAAACTAACGATATATATCGTTCCGAACTATCGGTAAATAGTCTCAAAAATATAACATTGGTTCCATTTATAGACGATATGAGTGAAGCGTACCAATGGGCCGACTTTGTAATTTGTCGGTCTGGAGCACTCACAATATCCGAGCTTGCAAGCGTCGGAATATGTTCGATACTCATTCCATTTCCACATGCGACTGACAATCATCAATTTAAAAATGCACAAATCTTAGTTCGAGCTGGGTCTGCTGAGATAGTTGAACATAAAAATTTTAATACTCAGTTAATGTCAGAAAGAATCAGTTTTTACTCCAAAAATAGAAAGCTAAGACAGGAAATGTCAGAAAAAGCGCGATTGATCGCTAAAAGCAATTCAGATGAGAGGGTAGCAAAAGAGTGCATTGAGGTGATGAATAATGGAAGTTCGTAAGATGTCACATCCTCAAATGAGAAGAATACAAAATATTCATTTTGTGGGTATTGGAGGAAGTGGTATGAGCGGTATCGCAGAAGTCCTTCTAAATCAGGGATATTCAATAACGGGTTCAGATATTGCAATCAATCCAAGTATTATAAATCTCAGATCATTGGGGGCTTCTATTTTTATAGGTCATGACAAAGTAAATATTTCTTCTGCAGACGTTGTAGTTAAGTCGTCGGCGGTAGATTTCGAAAATGAGGAGATTAAAGAGGCATTTAAATCAAATATTCCTGTAATAAGAAGAGCTCAGATGTTGGCAGAGTTAATGAGATTTCGTCATGGAATCGCTGTAGCTGGTACGCATGGAAAAACTACAACAACAAGCATACTCGCGACCATTCTAGCAGAGGATCAAAAAGATCCTACTTTTATAATTGGAGGAAAAGTAAATAGTCTTGGGACAAGCGCAAAATTAGGTGAAAGTCATTATCTTGTTGCCGAGGCAGATGAAAGTGATGCATCTTTTGTTCATTTGCAACCTTTAGTAGCAGTGATAACAAATATTGATTTCGATCACATGGAGACGTATGAGCATGATATCGAGAAATTGAAGTCTACATATGTAAGTTTTTTACACAATTTACCTTTTCATGGACTTGCCGTTGTTTGTGCAGACGATACAAATATTGAAAGCATTCTTCAAAGAATCAGTAGACCATGTATAACTTATGGTTTTTCTGAAAAAGCAGATGTTCAAATTACGGAATTTAAATCTTCTCAAAATAAATCTGAGTTTAAAATCAATAACAAAAGTCAGAATAAAAGTCTTTCCATCAAACTAAATATGCCAGGTAAGCACAATGCCTTAAACGTCGCAGCTGCAGCAACTGTTGCTCTCGACGAGGGGACTTCTTGTAATGTTATCGAGACAGCATTAGAAAATTTTTCAGGTGTAAGTAGAAGATTTGAAGAGATAATCTCGATTAAAAAGCCAGGATGCGAGATTACGTATGTTGATGACTATGGCCATCATCCAAGTGAAATAAGGGCAACGTTGGATGCTGCCAGACTTGGTTGGCCAGACAGAAAAATTATTTTAATTTTTCAACCACATCGTTTCAGTCGAACTAGGGATTTGTACTCTGATTTTGTGGATGTGTTATCAAATGTAGATTTTCTAATATTAATGAATATTTATTCAGCTGGCGAAAGTTCTATACCAGAAGTCAATTCAAAAAATTTAAGTAATGACATCAGAAGAAACTGCAAGAGCGAATCCCATAACTTAAATGATCCTGACTTAATAGTAAAAAAGTTAGTTGGGTCACTATCAAATAACGATCTCATAATTACTCAAGGCGCGGGAGACATAAGTAATCTCGCATCACTTATTAAATCTGCAGTTATGGATTATGCAAATGATTAAGAATCAAGAGATTAACTTGGATTACTTGTCGAATTTGTCTATTGGCATATTGTATGGCGGAATCTCGAATGAGAGAGAAATATCGTTAAAAAGTGGAGAAGCTATCTTCTCAGCACTTTCGGCAAGCGGCATTAATGCGACTTTAATTGATCACAAAGATGCGTTCCCCTGGGCTGATGATCAGCTCTCATTGGATATAATTTTTATCGCTTTGCATGGGCCTGGAGGAGAGGATGGAACGATTCAGGACAAGCTAGATGAATTAAATATCCGTTACACGGGTAGCCGAGGTAATTCCTCCAAGCTAGCAATTAGTAAATGCAAGTCTAAACTCCTATGGAAGCAAATTGGAGTGCAAACGGCTGATTTTAAAATTTTGAATGAGACTGATGATTGGGCGACTACGCTAGAAGGGCTTGGTGGAAGCGTGATGGTTAAACCTGACTCAGAAGGTTCAAGTATAGGTATGACTCAAGCATTCAATGCGAGTCAACTTGCTTGCGCATATAAAGTTGCTAAGAAATACTCTGGAACTGTAATAGCAGAATCAATGCTGACTGGAAGTGAGTACACTGTATCAATTTTAAGTGGTGAAGCACTTCCATCAATAAAAATTGAGTCTGCTACTAAGTTTTATGACTTTGAAGCAAAATACTTTTCTGATAATACGAATTATATTTGCCCAAGTGGCCTCTCTAAAAATAGAGAGGAGGAGATTCAGCTTCTAGCTCTAAGAGCATTTAAAAGTTTAAATTGTGAAGGTTGGGGTAGAGTCGATTTGATGGCTGACGCAGATGGAGCTTTTAACGTCCTCGAAGTAAATACGATCCCAGGTATGACTAAAAAAAGTCTTTTCCCAAAAGCCGCTAAAGCAGCGGGGATAGGGTTTGAAGAATTAGTGTTGCGAATATTGGGCGGTGTAAAACGATGAATCGAGTAAAAAGGCTTATTATTTGCGTTTTGCTTGTTTTCGCCGCAGGCCTAGGTATGACTGCTTGCCAAAAATTGGATAAACCAATTGATCGTGTCGTAGTAAATGGTGACTTTTATCATTTGAAAGAAAAAGAAGTTATAAATTTAATTGACCAAAAAGTGAAAGATGGATTCCTTAGCTTAAATTTAAGTGGATTAAATAAATATTTGGAAAGTGAACCTTGGATTCGTAATGCAACTATACGACGCTCTTGGCCATCTACGATAATAGTTGATATAACAGAGGAAAAACCGATAGCAAGATGGGGAGAAAAACAAGTTCTCAACAATGTTGGGGATTATCTTGAGATAACGGACAAACAATCGATTAAAAATCTTCCTACTTTTACTACAGAGTTTGGTAAGTCTAAAGAGATGATTAAAAGCTATCAGCTGATGTCTGAGATTTTAGGTCCTACCGGTTTAAAAGTGCACGAAATTCGAAGAGACGTTGTAGGATCTTGGTTAATTACTACATCATCCGGAATACAAATTAATATAGGACGGGATCAACTCGCACGGAAACTGCGGCGTTTTCAAGTTGTCTGGTCAGCTCAACTTGCCTCTGAAGTTGAAAAAATTAAAACTATTGATATGCGTTATCCCAATGGAATTTCAGTTGCATGGAATCAAGATGATCATATTTAAAGTTAAATACAAGAATTTCAATTTTAGATTGGAGTCTAGGAGAATAAATCATGAATAGTGTCAACTATGAAAACATTATAGCTGCCTTAGATATTGGAACTTCAAAAGTTATAGCGATTATTAGTCATGTGAATTCTGATGGTGTAATCGAAATTATTGGTACCGGAACTCATCAGTCAACGGGATTAAAAAAGGGCGTCGTAGTAAATATTGAGGCAACAGTAAACTCAATTCAACGAGCAGTTGAGGAAGCAGAATTAATGTCAGGATGCTCTGTTAGTACAGTTTTTGCAGGCATAGCTGGGAGCCATATTAGAAGTTTGAATTCACATGGAATTGTGGCTATTCATGATGGTGAAGTTCAACCATTTGATGTTGAGAGAGTCATAGATGCTGCAAGAGCTGTTGCCATTCCAGCTGATCAAGAAATACTCCATGTTATACCTCAGGAATATATTATCGATGAGCAAGAGGGAGTTAAGGAACCGGTTGGTATGTCAGGAGTTCGATTAGAAGCAAAAGTTCATCTTGTAACATGCGCGGTTAATTCTGCTCAAAATATTAAGAAATGTATTCGAAGGTGTGGTCTTGAGGTTTCCGGATTAGTTTTAGAGCAATTAGCGTCCAGCTATGCGGTTTTGACAGAAGATGAGAGACAACTTGGTGTGGCGCTTGTAGATATCGGAGGGGGAACATCAGATATTGCAATTTTCACAGACGGATCGATAAGGCATACGGGAGTTATACCCATAGCAGGAGATCAGGTTACTAATGATGTAGCGATGGCCTTACGCACACCCACAGCATATGCAGAAGAGTTAAAAATCAAGTACGCATGTGCACTTGCCAAACTTACTAAATCTGATGAAACGATCAAAGTACCCTCTGTGGGTGAAAGAAGTGCAAGAAATATGTCAAGACAACTTTTGGCAGAGGTAGTAGAGCCCAGGTATGACGAGCTATTTACCCTTGTTCAAGCTGAATTGAGACGAAGTGGTTATGAAGATCTTATAGCAGCGGGGATAGTGTTGACTGGCGGAACCTCGAAAATGGAAGGTGTCACTGAGCTCGCCGAAGAAGTTTTTCATATGCCAGTTAGAATTGCTTCTCCGCATAATGTAAGCGGGTTGTCTGACATAGTAAATAATCCGATTTATTCTACTTCCGTAGGGTTACTTCATTATGGTCGATCGCAAGTGCATACGAGCAAATCAAAAGGCAGAAATGGCAAAAATCAAAGATCGTTACTAAAGAATATTATTAATTGGTTTCGAAATGAAGTGTAAAAGTTTTAAACATTTAATTTAATCTTAATACTAAAAAGGGAGAACAGCATGTTCGAATTAGTAGAAAGCGTTCCAAAAAATGCGGAAATTAAAGTTATTGGCGTCGGTGGCGGAGGATGCAACGCTGTAAGACACATGTTGGACAGCAACATAGAAGGTGTCCATCTAGTTTGCGCGAATACTGACGCCCAGTCTATGGAAAAGGTAGACGGTGCTACAACACTTCAATTGGGTAATGCTTTAACCAAAGGTTTGGGAGCTGGTGCAAATCCGGAGGTTGGACGACAAGCTGCCCTAGAAGATAAAGAGAGAATATCACAAGTTCTAAATGGAGCGGATATGGTTTTTATAACGGCGGGCATGGGTGGCGGAACTGGCACAGGTGGCGCACCCATAGTTGCTGAGATAGCGAAACAAATGGGTATTCTTACTGTAGGTGTGGTAACTAGACCTTTTTCATTTGAGGGTAGAAAGCGAATGGAGGTAGCAAATGAGGGAATTAAATTACTCAGGGAGAGTGTCGATTCTCTGATAATCGTACCCAATGAAAAATTATTAGAAGTTCTTGGGAAAGATATCAATTTACTATCTGCATTTAAACATGCTAATGACGTTCTTTTTGGAGCTGTTAAGGGCATTACTGATTTGATCTTGTTAGATGGTCTCATGAACGTGGATTTTGCTGACGTAAAAACTGTGATGGCAGAAATGGGGATGGCGATGATGGGAAGCAGCGAATCAACGGGAGATAGCAGAGCTGCCATTGCCGCAGAAGGAGCGGCAAGGTGTCCGTTATTAGAAGATGCGGATCTTCAAGGAGCTAAAGGAATATTAGTTAATATAACAAGTGGTTTCGATCTTACTCTCGGAGAGTTTCAAGAGGTTGGAAATATAATTCGCGAGTTTGCTGATGATGATGCCACGATCATCGTCGGTAGTGTATTTGATCCTGAATTTGAAGGGACTCTGAGAGTTACCGTGGTGGCGACTGGATTAAGATCAGCGGTACCCAAATCAGTATCAAGAATAGTCCCTGAAATTACTACTCCTCGAAAACAAGTTGAACCTGATTGGCGTGCGCTTGAGAGACCTACAAGCGCCAGACGTGCACACGATCAATCAAATAGATCTGAAATCATGCAAGCCCCCGAGAGTAATGAAATTAAGCATGACTATCTGGATGTTCCAGCATTTTTAAGGAGACAAGCGGATTAAATAAATTTAAACACATGGAATAACTTAAAACTTGGAATTGGCTTGTTATTTGTAATAAGTGCTTTATATTGATTATGCAATGATTAAGCAAAGAACAATTAAAAATTCGGTATCTGCTTTTGGGGTGGGCCTGCATTCTGGCGTCAAAGTTTATTTAACGTTGCGCGCCTCTCCACCAGATACTGGAATAATATTTTGTAGGTCAGACTTGGGTAAGACCGCGTCTATACATGTTTCTCCTGAAAGTGTTGGTGAAACTCATTTGCATACAACAATTATTCAGAATGAGATTAGAGTTGCAACCATTGAGCACTTAATGTCTGCTATTGCAGGTTTAGGGATCGATAACTTAGAAATTGATATATTCGGCGAGGAAGTTCCTATAATGGATGGTAGTGCTAGTCATTTCGTCTTTCTTTTGATCTCCGCAGGCATAGTAGAGCAGAAAGTACCAAAAAAGTTCATAAGGGTTAAAGAGTCTGTAGATGTAGAAAAAGACGGTAAGTATGTGAAATTTCGACCCCACGATAACTTCGAGCTGAAATTTTCTATGGATTTTGATCATCCCTTTTTAAAGCAACAACAACTCTCCGCTTCAGTATCATTCTCTAGTGAGACATATATAAGAGAAGTGAGTAGAGCGAGAACTTTTGGATTTATGAGGGATATTGAATATCTTAAGACGCTTGGACTGGCCAGAGGTGCTAGTCTGGATAATGCAGTGGGTATTGAAGAAAACTGTATAGCAAATGAGAGTGGTCTTAGATACGAGGACGAGTTTGTTAAACATAAAATTTTAGATGCTATTGGTGACTTATTCGTGGCCGGACATATTTTGATTGGAAAATATGAGGCCTTTAAATCTGGTCATGAATTGAATAATATGGCGATACGGCATTTGTTAAAAACACAAGATGCTTGGGAATATGTTACATTCGAAGATAACGATGTAGATTGCCCAATCCAATATGATCTTAGTGCTCGGGCGTAATAGCGAGATTAGAACTTGAAATTAATATTTGTTAATAATAAAAATGCTTCTAAAGCCAAGATTTTTGACTTTAATTCCTTAGCTCATATAGGAATTGCATCAGTTATTTTGGGTATACCAATGTCCCTAGGTCTTTTTATAGGGCACAAAGTAACAGATCTTAAATGGGAAAATCTTTTTCAAAATACGCTCGTTGAAATGGAGGTGCAGATTGCTAATCAGCGAGACAATGTTGACGCCCAAAAAGAGGAATTAGAGGATTCCTTAAATGCTATGACAGTAAAGCTTGCTCAATTAAGATATAGAATAGTTCGGCTTGATGCACTTGGTGAAGAGCTGACAAATGTTGCTGAGATAGATCAAAGGGAATTTAGTTTTTCGCAAGAGCCAGGTCTTGGAGGGCCAAATAGTTTAAATACTGATAGGTCCGTATCAAATCCGATTAATATTGATAGATACTCAGAAAAATTCGCAGATCTTGAACATGCAGTTTTAGGGCAAGAAACTCAGCTTAATGTTCTTAAAAGTATCCTTGCAGATAAATATCTTCGCAGCGAGCAGACCATCGCGGGCAAGCCTGTGAGGAGAGGTTGGATGTCCTCAGATTATGGAATGCGAACCGATCCGTTTCATGGGAAGAAGCAGTGGCATGCTGGGGTGGATTTCGCGGGTAGAAAAGGGGACGATATTGTTTCTATTGGCTCTGGAGTGATAACTTACTCGGGTGTGAAAAGTGGTTATGGATTGATGGTTGAGATAACCCATAATGATGGTTTCGTAACAAGATATGCGCATAATGATAAAAATGTTGTTGAACTTGGTAGTACTGTAAAGAAAGGCCAAGTTATAGCAAAAATGGGAAGTTCAGGAAGATCAACCGGTCCTCATGTTCACTTAGAAGTGCATAAAAACGGCAGAACAGTAGATCCATCATCATACATAAATCGAACTATTCGATAGCATCAGCCTTTTTTTTCTTCAGTACTCTCTTAAACTATAAGACCAAACACGACTATGTTATTTAATCCTCTTAAATCTATATTTGGCTCAAGCAATGATCGCGCAATCCGGTCCCTTAACAAAACGATTTCTAAGGTTAATCATTTTGAGGAAAAATACAAAAATATGCCTGATTTGGAATTGTCCAGGCAAACGATCATTTTAAAAGAGAGATTAGCCAATGGAGAATCAATCGATGATGTCTTGATTGAAGCATTTGCGACGGTTCAAGAGGCATCATCTCGTGTTTTAAAGATGAGACATTTTGATGTCCAGCTTCTAGGCGGCTTAGTTTTGCATCAGGGTAAGATAGCTGAAATGAAAACTGGTGAGGGCAAAACTTTAGTTGCGACTCTTGCTGCATACTTAAATGCACTCCCAGGTGAGGGTGTACATATAATAACGGTAAATGATTACTTGGCTAGGCGTGATGCTCAATGGATGGCGCCTTTGTACAACTATTTAGGTCTTTCAGTTGGGATTATTCAATCGTATCAAGGACATGATCACCCTAATTCTTTTGTAATTAATGCTGACAATACCGAGATTAGAGAGTGTCAGAGGGTAGAGGCTTACCAAGCAGATATTACCTATGGCACCAATAATGAATTTGGTTTTGATTATCTCAGGGATAATATGGCTCTCAGAATTGAGGATAAAGTTCAGAGACAATTGGGTTTTGCTATTGTTGATGAGGTAGATTCGATTCTAATTGACGAAGCAAGAACTCCTTTGGTCATATCAGGAGCAACGAAGAATAGTTCTTCGATTTATAAAAAAATGAGTAAATTGGTGCTCGATTTGGATCTGGCTCTGCCGAGCGAAGATCCAGAAGACTCTGAGGATATGCAAGAGTCAAAACCTCTCATTGGAGATTTTACCCTTGATGAAAAAAGTCGAAGTGTAGAGTTAACAGAAGATGGTCATCAAAAAATAGAGGATATTCTCTTCAAGGCAGGACTTCTCGAGGCCGATCAAAATTTATATCAAGCATCGAATCTAGGTCTACTACATCACGTTAATTCTGCCTTGAAGGCAAAATACTTATTCAATAGAGATGTAGAGTACTTAATTAAGGACGGTCAGGCCATTCTGATTGATGAACATACAGGTCGAACAATGCCTGGAAGAAGACTTTCTGATGGACTGCATCAGGCAATAGAAGCAAAAGAAAATTTGAGTATACAACAAGAGAGTCAAACATTAGCTTCTACCACATTTCAAAATTACTTTAGGTTGTATGAAAAGTTAGCGGGAATGACTGGAACAGCAGATACCGAAGCCTATGAATTTCAGGAAATTTATAATTTACAGGTAACTGTTATTCCCACTAACACCGAAGTCGTCAGAAAGGATGAGGATGACGTTATTTTCCTGACTCAAAAAGAAAAATTTGAAGCTGTCATCGATGATATTAAATCAACAATACACGATGGTGCTCCTGTGTTGGTCGGAACGGCGTCTGTAGAGACATCAGAGTTACTCTCAAAAATGCTAAAAAAAGCGAAGGTAAATCATAAGGTCTTAAATGCTAAACAACATGAACTTGAAGCTAATATCATTGTTAATGCCGGACGACCAGGCGCTGTTACTATTGCGACCAACATGGCGGGAAGAGGAACTGATATTGTTCTAGGAGGGAATCTTGAAGCTGAGATTGCTGAGTTAAATAAATCAAAGAACTTTAAAAGTGATTATATAGAAAAAATTAAATTGGATTGGAAAGACAGGCACGACAGAGTAATTGAAGCTGGGGGGCTTCATATTATTGCGACAGAGAGACATGAATCTAGGAGGATTGATAATCAATTACGTGGACGTGCCGGCCGTCAAGGAGATCCAGGGGTTTCACGGTTCTATTTATCGCTTGAAGACCCTTTAATGAGACTGTTTGCATCAGATACTGTAAAGAACATGATGAGGCGCATGGGAATGGAGTATGGAGAATCCATTTCACATAGCATGGTGACAAATTCTATCATTAAGGCGCAAAGAAAAGTTGAAGGTAGGAATTTTGATGTCAGAAAGCATTTGCTCGAATATGATGATGTGGCAAATGATCAGAGACAGGTTATTTATCAGCAACGTAAAGATATTTTGGAAGATGAAGATATTTCATCAATTGTTTCTAACATTAGAGACGATGTTGTCAACTTATGCATCAGTCGCTTTGTTCCTGTAATGAGTGTAGATGAGCAGTGGGATATAAAAGGACTGGAAGAGGCTTTGACTCAAGATTTTGGAGTTAAGTTGGCTGTCTCACAGTGGCTGGAATCTGATAACAGGCTTGATGAGGAGGGCTTAAGAGAAAGAATAGTATCTTTGGTAGCGGACAACTACAAAATTAAGTGCTCTCAGTTTGGTGATCAAATTAAAGACGTAGAAAGGCAAGTTATGCTGCAAGTGGTTGACACACTTTGGAAAGATCACCTCTCGGCGATGGAGCAATTGCGACAAGGTATAGGACTGCGTGCCTATGCACAGAAGAACCCTAAACAAGAGTACAAGCGGGAATCTTTCAGGCTTTTTGAAGAGCTACTCAACAATATAAAGTTTGAGACTGTCCGCTATTTAAGTCATGTAAAGTTCGCAAGCGACGAGGAGTTAAAAGAGCTTGAGCGCAGACAAAAAATGGATCTAAAAGATCATGACTATAATCATGCGAAAGCCCAAAGTTTAGGTGACAATGAAGAAGAAAAAACTAAATCAAACATTTCCTCGAAACCCTTAGTTCGAGAAGGACCAAAAGTGGGCCGAAATGAACCTTGCCCTTGCGGCTCAGGAAAAAAATATAAGCTCTGCTGTGGCAAAATTTAACCTGACTGATTCGAGAGATTGGAAATGAAAGCCTCGAATTTTGATGAATTACTTCCGATCAACGGTATGAAGCTAGGAACTGCCTTTGCGGGAATTTTGGAAGTAGATCAAAGGCCAGATGTTGTAGTGATAGAAATTGGCAACGCATCGAATACCGCAGCACTTTTTACGTCGAGTTCTTTTAAAGCTCCCCCTGTAATTGTAAGTAAAAATAAAATATCTCGAAAGAAACCAAAATACATCATTATTAATACTGGAATAGCTAACTCTGGGACTGGCGACAAAGGTATAAGTGATGCGTGTCATATTTGTGATTGCATCGCTGAATTGATGAGTGTGGATTCTGATTCAGTGCTCGCTTGCTCTACGGGGAGAGTCGGAGAATGTTTGCCAGTTCCAAAAATATTAGCTGCTATTCCAGAAGCCCTAAGTTCACTTTCAGTGGATGGTTGGGAGAAGGCTGCTAGTGGGATTCTAACGATAGATTCAGGGCCTAAGGGAGTTAGTAAAAAGATTTCATTTGATCATGAAGTTACAATTACGGGAATTGTCAAAGGTTCTGGAATGATTAAACCTAATATGGCAACAATGCTTAGTTTTGTTGCAACAGATGCATGTATTGATGACGAGTTATTAAATTATGCCCTTAAAAAAGTTGTTAATGAGACATTCAATCAGATTACTATTGATAGGGATATGTCAACGAATGACAGTGTCTTTTTGATCGCGACTGGTAGGTCAGGATCGGTAATCGATGAGGGGAATTTTCATGTTTTTTATGAGAGCCTATTATTTATTTTTCAAGAGTTAGCATTGGCTGTAGTAAAAGATCCAATTGAAGCTGAACATATCATAGAAGTGTCTGTTTTTAATGCCTTGAGTGATGAAGAGGCCAAAAAGCTTGCTAATGAGGTTGCAGAATCTCTCTCAGTGAAAACAGCTATTTCTAATAAGAAACCATATTGGGGTTATATGCTAGTGGCATTAGGGCATCTCGAAATAACTGATTTTGATACGGAATTGGTGAACATATGGATAAATGGTTGCCATGTGGTTAAAGATGGTGCTGCGAACCAACTGTTCTCGAAGATCTCGGATAATGTGTTTGACGAATTTTTAGAAATAAGAATAGATGTCGCAAGAGGTCGATTTGTCAGGAAAGTGCTTTCTAACGATGTTCTGCATCATGCGCATCGCCGAAGTATATAATTTATTTAGGCGCAATTTTGAATTCTCTCAATGTTGTAGTTGGAATCATTTCAAGGGATGAAACTCTTCGCAAGACCAGTGAGATTGTGATCGCTAAACGCTCTAAAAAAGCCGTGTCAGGAGATTTATGGGAATTCCCTGGTGGGAAAGTAGAGGCAAATGAAACAAGTTTTGATGCCCTCAAAAGAGAACTAAAAGAAGAATTAAATATTAATGTCAGTGTCGCGCATGAGGTTAAAAACTTTCATCACCAATATACTAATTTATCAATTTATTTCAGCGTGTGGCATGTCACAGAGTTTAGAGGAAATCCTATTGGTAACGAGGGGCAATCAGTGGTATGGAGCCCATGCAGTGAATTAAATCAATATACATTCCCTACAGCAAACACTATTATTTTAGAGTGGGTTTTTCAGAATATCTGCGTTAAATAGGAGAAGTTTAATAAATTGATGGCTCATCATCAGAATTTGCGTGAATATCATCGGATATAGTGAAGCTCTCTGTTGCCCAATCACCAAAATCGATTCGTTGACACCGAGAAGAGCAAAATGGTCGGTATTTTTCTTCAGCTACCCATGGGACTGGTGCGTTGCAAGTAGGACATTTTACTTTTAAAGATTGCAAAAATTCCTCCCTAGCTCACTAAATTTTTTGTGATAATATTCTACCTGTTTTTTCAGATCATCTTCAGATTTTGTATTGTCAGCAATATAAGTTGATAGTTTTATTTTTTCCGATCGCGGCATTTGAGTTCTTATAATTTTTTTTATTTCATTACTCGTCGACTTATCTCGTTGAGAAGCTCTAATAACTTGCAATTCCTCAGGAACATCTACCAGCAATACCACATTAACCAGTTTGTACTGATTTGTCTCAAATAGCAGAGGAGACTCCAATAAAACATAGGATTCCGAGGCGTTATTTATGTCTAAAATTATTTTTTCTCGAATTATTGGGTGTAATAGATTTTCAAGCCAAAGTTTTTCAGATGTGTTATTAAAAATTATCTCTCTAAGTTTGGATCTATCGAGCTTGCCTTTCGTATCAACGATTTTTTCACCGAAGTGCTGTCTTATTTTTAAAAGTGCTTGGGATCCCGAAGAGACAGAGTCCCTCGCAACAACATCAGCGTTAATAACCTTAGCTCCGAGTTTTTCAAAATACTGTGCAGCTGTTGACTTACCGCTTCCTATGCCGCCTGTCAGTCCAACTACAAAACGATTAAATGGATTCAATGTCAAGTGCTCTTAGCTTTAAAAGATCAAAGAGAAGTGAGGAAAAGAGAAATAATCATTTATTTTTGTAATCATAGATACCCATCCTGCGATAGCTAAAAATGGTCCAAAGGCAAACTCATTTTTTATTAAATTAGTTTTAACTTTCATAAAGACCCCGTAAATTATGCCCATTATGCTCGCTACAAGTAAAATAGAAGGAATTGATTGCCATCCTAACCATGCGCCTAAAGCTGCTAATAATTTAAAATCGCCATAACCCATGCCATTTCTGCCAGTTAATAATTTAAACAACCAAAATACTGACCAAAGAACAGAATAGCCAACAACAGCGCCCATAACGGCGTGCTCTAAATTAATAAATAAGCTATCTGTATTCACTAACAAACCAATCCATAACAGCGGGAGTGTGAGCTGATCTGGAAGAATCATTTTATTGATATCAATCATGGTGAGACTTATTAAAAATGCTGAAAAAATAACTATGAATGTTAATTGAGCAATGTTTGTTGAGATGTAAAATAAAAAGCAAAAACATATTGCTGTTAATAATTCTACAATGAGATATTGAATCGAAATCTTTTTTTGACAATCAGAACACTTACCCTTTAACAGTATATAACTCAATATTGGGATATTATGCTTAATACTTATAACAGTATTACAATGAGGGCACTTTGATCTTCCCCACCACATTTTCCCTGCAAAAACTGAATCTCTGTTAGTTTTTGATTCACTTTTATTTGAATCAATATTCATATTATTTGGCAATCGATAAATTACCACATTAAGGAAACTACCGATTATCAATCCAAAGATAAAAACAGTATAAAAACTCAAAAAGTCATAATTCATAGCTTAAAGTTAGTGTGTTTGTTAATGGTTTAGCCTGTTTGCGTCAATCTCATTGATAAATCAACCGAACTGACAGATTTGGTAAGACTTCCACAAGAAATTCGATCTATAATTTTATTTGCTGATAGATACTCTGCCAGGTTGTCCTCATTAATGTTTCCTGAAACTTCTATCTTAGTAGCAGGATTTTTTAATTTACCTATTTTGTTGACTTCTTCAGCAGAGAAATTATCAATCAGGATAATATCTACGGAGGCGTTAATGGCCTCGTTAAACTCATTTAAATTCTCTACCTCAACCTGAACTTCAAGATCAGGTCTAATTTCCCTTGCTCTTTTGACTGCTTTGGTTATGCCTCCACACGCTTTAATATGGTTTTCTTTTATTAAGTAAGAGTCAAAAAGCCCAATCCTATGATTTTTGCAACCACCAACAGAAATCGCATATTTTTGAGCTAATCTAAGTCCAGGAATTGTCTTACGTGTATCTAGTATTTGTACGCTAGAATTTTTTGCAATACTGGCATAACGGCTCGCGCTAGTGGCAGTGCCAGACAAGGTTTGCAAAAAATTGAGAATAGTCCTTTCTGCAGTTAGTAAAATTCGAGTAAGGCCCTTTATAGTAGCAAGTATTTGATTAGATTCAATAAAATCACCATCTTTTACGAACCACTCTATTTCTGTAGACGGATCTAGTTGAGATAAAATTTCATTCACCCAGTTTATCCCACAAACAACTGCTTTCTCACGTGATATTATTTCAGCTATGGAGTGAGAGTTTGGTGAGATTAACTCGGCAGTTATATCACCAGAATTTATATCCTCATCCAAAGCTCTCGAAACGCATTTTCGGATATCTTTTTTTAGTAAAGTCGCTAATCCTTGCACACCTGAATTCTCATTATCTTTCCTTAAGTGTAACATTAAATATAATATAAATTTATTTGCGCAGCGCTTTGGGATGAAGTATGTATCAAATAACGGATGGTTGGCTTGAGTCGGTAATTCATGTTCCCTCTCCTAATACTGATTCTCGACCAAAAAATTGTGACATCAGTTTGTTAGTTATTCATAATATTAGTCTTCCACCAGGTATTTTTGGTGGTAGTTTTGTAGAGGATTTTTTTAAAAATAATTTAGATTTAACTGTAAATCCTTATTTCCAGAATCTTCAGGATCTTAAAGTTTCATCTCATTTATATATAAAAAGATCGGGTCAAATTATTCAATTTGTATCGTTGAACGAACGGGCATGGCATGCAGGATTGTCGGTGTTTAATGGAAGATCCAATTGCAATGACTTCAGTATTGGTATCGAACTTGAGGGAACTGATGAGGAAGGGTACACAGATTATCAATACAAATCTTTAGTAATCATAACAAGTACGATTATGACCAGGTACCCGGCCATAACTTCGGACAGGATTGTAGGGCATAGTGACATCTCACCAGGAAGAAAAACTGACCCTGGCAACTCGTTTGACTGGATTCGCTATAAAAGAGAAATAAATCTCATGCTTCAGGTTTAGCTCCCCAAGGAGCTACTTTAAGCAATAAGATCATACCGGGAAGCGCGAGTAAAGTGCAGAGATAAAAAAAGGATTCCCATCCTATTGTCTCCACAATAAAACCTGATGACGCGCTTATTGCAGTCCGTGGGATAGCGGTCATGGCTGTAAATAGAGCGAATTGCGTTGCTGCATATCGTTTGCTGGTAGTTCTTGCAATAAAAGCAATAAACGCAGCAGTGCCCAAGCCCACACCAAGATATTCGAAGCTGATTACTAATCCAAGAAGAATTATCCCATCCCCTATTCGAGCGAGAATAGCAAATCCAAGAATTGATATTATTTGAATAAACCCAAATATCCATAATGCTTTATTGATCCCAATTTTTATCATTATAATGCCACCAACAATACCACCAAAAATACTTGGCCATAAAGCTGCATTTTTCGCGACGATGCCAATTTCTTTCATTGAAAAACCAAGATCGATGTAGAACGGCGTTGCAAGCGATGTTGCCATGCTGTCACCAAGTTTATACAGAAGCATAAATAGGATAATTGCAATCCCATGCTTTACTCCTTGTCTGGAGAAGAATTCAAGAAAAGGATCAAATAAAAAATTCGCGTTATTAGATTTTATTGCGCTCACCTCAGGCTCTTTGACCAATAATGTCATTACAATACCCATTGAGATGAATAGGGCGGTTGTGATGAATACGAGCGTCCAAGGAATGAATTCAGACAGGATAAGTGCCAAACTGCCTGGAATCAAACTGCTTATTCTGTAAGCGGTTACGTGAATAGAGTTGCCCAGACCCAATTCGGAGTCTGGTAAAATTTGTCTCCTATATGCGTCGACGGCAATATCAAATGTAGAGCTGAATATGGCAATCGCAAAGCATAAGATGCTCAACTGCAAAAGGTGAAGTGACGGATTTAAAAATCCCAGAGAGCCTATAATTAAAATTAATATAATTTGGGTAAGCATCATCCAGCCTCTGCGTAGCCCAATTCTTTTGTTCAAGAACCTAAGGTTATATCTATCTAAAAACGGGGCCCATAAAAATTTTACTGTGTAGGGCAAGGTGGCTAATGACAAAAGTCCTATTTCTGCCAAGCCGACTTTCTCATGTCTCAACCAAGCGGGAATTAGTTGAATAAGAATATACAAGGGTAAACCAGACGCAAAACCAGTGAAGATACACGTGATCATTCTCGAATTTAAAATATTTTTCTTGAAATTAGTTTTTGACACTTATAGATCCATATTAAAAAAATTTTCGAGGATAGTTTCTAAAGTCATAATACTAATTATCCTATCACAATAATGATTTTCCTCTTTGTTGCAGTCCAATTAATTAACAGTGAAAAAAGTAATCTGGATTTAAATAATTTGAAATTAGATTTTTTGCCTTGATATATAATGGGTCAAAAAATTTGTTTAAGATATGTAAAAATGCGGATAAAAATTTTTTCTTTAGTAATTTTCTTTCTGCTAATTGCTGAAATATACACTTTGATTTTAGTTGGTCAGATAACTGGAGTCCTGAATCTACTTCTATTAATCGTTATTAGCGCTTTTGTTGGAATTGGTTTTATACGGAAGCAGGGTCTCGCGACTTTGATAAGAGGGAGGGAGAGAATATTCGGTGGAGAACTGCCAACCTCGGAATTATTTGAGGGATTATTGTTAATAGTTGGTGGCATTTGTCTTTTAATGCCAGGATTTATTAGTGACTGCTTAGGTATTACTCTTGCGGTGCCTTTTAGTCGAAAAATGATGATAATTTTTCTGGAGAAATCTTCGTTTTTCAAATTTACAGCAAATTTTAAGACTGGCTCTGCTCAAAGTGAATCGGCAAAAGATAATTATCCAGAGGATATCATTGACGCCGAATTTTGGGATCACAGTGATCAAAAAGGCATAAAAAAAAGTAGCAAAGACCCTTGAAAAATGAAAATCACACCACCATATACAAAAGAGACCTACAAAATTGTGGGAAACGTTAAAATAAAATCTATTTTTTGGAGAAAAACATTATGAAAATTCGTCCATTGCACGATCGAGTTATCGTTCGTCGCGAAGAAGAAGAACAAACGACTGCAGGAGGTATACTATTGCCAGGCTCAGCGCAAGAGAAGCCAAATCAAGGGGAAGTTGTAGCTGTTGGCAGCGGACGTATTTTAGACAACGGAGATGTAAGAGCAGTTGATGTAAAAGTCGGCGATACCGTTGTTTTTGGACAATACGCCGGGAATGACAAAATAGACGTTGATGGCGAAGAGCTGATAATCCTTAGTGAAAGTGATATCAAAGCCGTCATTGACGCTTAAAAAAATCAAAATTAAGTTGCTTAAATAATATTAGTGTAAGGAAATAATCATGACAGCTAAAGAAGTAAAATTTGGTAATAACGCACGTCAAGGAATGCTTGAAGGTGTAAATGTGCTTTCTAATGCAGTGAAGGTAACTCTCGGACCGAAAGGTCGAAATGTAGTGCTCGATAAATCATTTGGCGCGCCGACTGTTACAAAAGATGGTGTATCTGTAGCAAAAGAAATCGAATTGCAAGACAAGTTCGAGAATATGGGAGCACAAATGATTAAAGATGTTGCCTCAAAGGCCTCAGATGACGCTGGTGACGGAACTACTACAGCGACTGTGCTTGCGCAGACAATTGTAAATGAAGGTTTGAAGTCGGTTGCCGCTGGGATGAACCCAATGGATCTAAAGCGAGGAATCGATAAAGCGGTTGTTGCTGCAACGGCCGAGATTGCTAAAATAGCGAAACCTTGTTCGGATACCAAGGAGATTGCTCAAGTTGGAACGATTTCCGCCAATAGTGATAATGCCATTGGTGATATCATTGCTGAATCCATGGATAAAGTAGGAAAGGAGGGTGTAATTACCGTTGAAGAGGGCAGTGGTCTTGAAAACGAGCTAGATATTGTAGAGGGCATGCAATTCGACAGAGGATATTTATCGCCTTATTTTATAAATAACCAAGACAATATGAGCACTGAGCAAGAAAGTCCTCTTATACTTTTGGCAGACAAAAAAATATCGAACATAAGAGAATTACTGCCACTTCTTGAGGCCGTAGCAAAAGCTGGTAAGCCACTGCTTATAATAGCTGAAGATGTCGAGGGTGAAGCACTTGCAACTCTGGTGGTAAACAATCTTAGAGGAATTGTTAAAGTCTCAGCTTGTAAGGCTCCAGGATTTGGAGATCGTCGGAAAGCAATGCTCGAAGATATCGCTATCCTCACCGGAGGTACTGTCATTTCAGAAGAAGTTGGACTTGATTTGGAGAATGCGACAATAGAGCATTTAGGAACTGCCAAGCGAGTCACAATGACTAAAGAAAACACTACAATCGTAGATGGTGCAGGCGAGGCCTCAGCGATCGAATCGAGGGTCAAGCAGATACGAGCTCAGATTGAAGAAACTAGCTCAGATTATGATCGTGAAAAGTTGCAAGAGCGAGTGGCCAAGTTAGCTGGCGGAGTTGCAGTTATTAAAGTTGGTGCTACTACAGAAATCGAGATGAAGGAAAAGAAGGCGAGGGTTGAAGACGCCCTGCATGCTACGCGCGCGGCGGTTGAAGAAGGAGTGGTCGCTGGCGGGGGTGTTGCTTTAATCAGAGTTTTACAAAAAATTTCTGGACTTGAGGGTGATAACAAAGATCAAACAGTAGGTGTATCAATTGCGCTAAGAGCTATGGAGACGCCTCTCAGACAAATAGTTGAAAACTCTGGTGAGGAGGGCTCTGTAGTCGTAGACAAGGTTAAGCAAGGAGAAGGTAGTTTTGGTTACAACGCGGGAACTGGTGAGTACGGTGACATGATAGAAATGGGTATTCTTGACCCAGCTAAAGTCACTAGGACGGCCCTACAAGCTGCTGCATCTATTGCTGGACTCATGATTACAACTGAGGCCATGGTGTCTGAAGTAGTTGAGGATACCCCAGCTGCTGGTGGTATGCCAGATATGGGTGGCATGGGCGGTATGGGAGGAATGGGTGGTATGGGCGGCATGATGTAACGCTCATTTTCCGTAGTAAATAATAGAAACCCGAGTTTGTACTCGGGTTTTTTATGTCTTGTGGTTCTCGACCAAAATTATTGGTAAAGTGAGAGCCAAGCAAATAGATGGCAACTCGGTAATCTAAAACGCATGGATAAAAAATCAGCACCGCCAATTGTCCCTGATAGAAGAGAAATGATAGGTAGGAAGGCGCAAAATAATCCAAATAATAAATCTAAATTGGATAGTGAGCAAACTGGTTCTGGTACTAAAAATACTCCCAATCAAAGGATTCCATCTCTGATTGTCATCACTTTGATGTTGGTATTGAGTATTCTGGTTTATGGAGGATATGAATATTTTTTATTAGCTCAAAAGCATGATAGCTTATCGTCACGTTTTGATGATCTAGAGTCTAGGTTAATGAGTACCGACGAGTCAGTGAGTCAGACAGGCGCGGCCATGCAAGTAAAGTTGAGCAGGCATGATGATGATCTCAAGAAACATTGGAGTGAAATAAGAAAATTGTGGGGCGTATCAAACGATAGAAATAAAACGAGTATTGCTACAAATACAAAAGATATTTCTTTCTTAGCAAGTCAAAGTAACAAATCAAAAAGTGCCGTTGACTTAATTCGATTGAATTTGGAATCAACAGAAAAAAAGATTCTTGAAAACAAAAATTTGTATGGTCAAACAGAATCAAATATTAAAGAGCTAAATAAGAGTTTGAGGGCACTTAACGACCAGTTAAACCAAATTAAAGAATTGCAACGTGATTTTGAGAACTCTCAAAACGATATTAGCGATGCGATGCGGGCAATTGATAGTTTCAGACGAACAACTACACAAAAATTATATTCGTTAGAGCAAAAGTTAAAAGCACTTAAAGAAAACAACAAAAGTGCGACAATTCAAAGTAAGCCTCAAGGAAAAGTTGAATAAAAAAGCGAAGTGAGACCATGGGTCAATCTCTTTTTTGGCACGATTACGAAACATCAGGTGTAAACCCCTCACTTGATCAACCTTTGCAATTTGCCGGTATTCGGACAAATGAGAGTTTAGAGATAATCGATGATCCAGTATTGATATATTGTAAGCCTCACCTTGATATAATCCCATCCCCCGTGGCTTGCCTTGTTACCAAGATCTCACCTCAAATAGCAGATCGAGAGGGGCTTAAAGAGCCTGAATTTATTAAAAAAATATACAATGAAATGATTAAACCTGGAACATGTAGTGTTGGTTATAACAGCATAAAATTTGACGACGAATTTACCAGGTTTACTCTTTACCGCAATTTTTTTGATCCTTATGAGCGAGAATGGAAAAATGGGAACACTCGATGGGATATTATAAATATGATGAGATTAGCCAGAGCCTTGAGGCCAGAAGGTATTGAATGGCCGAATCATGATGATGGAAGACCAAGTTTTAAACTAGAGGATTTGACCCGTGCAAATGGTATCGAACATTCTGGAGCTCATGATGCTCTGGCAGATGTTTATGCGACTATTGAGCTTGCAAAATTGGTTAGGTTAAAACAACCAAGATTATTTCATTACATTTATAGAATCAGAAAAAAAAACGAAATTAGTAGAATAGTAAATCTAGAAACGAGAGACCCTATCTTTTGTGTCTCGGGGGTACTTTCTCATGCTACCATGTATGGTTCTATTATATTACCTCTTATAAGGCACCCTATAAATCAAAATTCCATTATTTGCTGGGATTTATCTAAAGATCCAACCCTTATGATTGATAGTGATATGGAATCTCTATCGGAGATATTTTTTGGATTAGGATCAATATCTTCAAGCACTCAAAAAAGCTTACCATTTATAGTTCATGTAAATAGATCACCAGTCGTCATGTCTGTAAATGTGGTGACACCGAATATTGCGAAAAAGCTTAGCTTAGATCTAGAAAAGTGTGAAGATAATTTGAATAAGCTTCTTAAAGCCAAAGATTTGTGTCAAAAATTGAAGCGTATTTATGATCAAAAATTCCCACAATCACACGAGTCTGCAGAAACCGCACTTTATTCTAGTTTCATTCCAAAGGAGGATGCCGAAACATCAAAGAGTGTCAGGAACGCCCAACTAATAGATCTTCGTGAGAGTCATTTTATATTTCAAGATAAACGCTTGGATGAATTGCTGTTTCTTTATCGAGCAAGAAATTTTAAAGAATCACTGTCAAGTGCTGAAGTAAATTTATGGCGAGAAATGCGCAGAGATAAGCTTATCGGTGGACGTTTTGGAGTGCGTTACATATCGCAGACAAGACAAGAAATTTCCGATCTCAAAAATAAATATACCTCAAAAGAGGATGTGAATATTCTAAATAATCTATTAGATTGGATTCTAAATTTGGAGACTGATTTTTTATCAAACCTAGAGTGATGAGCTAAAAACAGGTACCATTCATAAAATTTTTTGGAAGAGCATTATTTTGAATTTTATTGGCGCAAATATTTTATCCGTAGATCAATTTAATCTGGACGATGTCAATACTTTATTTAGTGTTGCAGAAAAAATGCAACCATATGCGACCAGAGAAAAAGTAACTAAGGTTCTCGACGGAGCAATATTGGGAAATATATTTTTGGAGTCGAGCACTAGAACCAGAGTAAGTTTTGGTTCTGCATTCAATCTCCTTGGAGGTCACGTAAGAGAGACTTCAGATGTTTCAAGCAGTGCTTTTGTTAAGGGTGAGTCCGTTAGAGATGCAGCAAGAATTTTGTCTGGTTATAGCGATGTTATTTGTATAAGACATCCGAAAAGTGGATCAGTTAAGGAATTTGCGGATTTTAGTAGGGTGCCAGTAATCAATGGAGGCGATGGCTCTAACGAACACCCAACACAAGCTTTACTTGATCTTTTTACAATCAAAAAGGAATTAGAGAATAAGAATAGGGATCTTTCTAAATTAAGGATAGCAATCGTAGGCGATTTACTTTTCGGAAGAACTGTCCATTCTTTGTGTAAACTGCTGAGTTTTTATCCTAACATCTCTGTAGTTTTAGTTTCTCCTGATCGTTTATCTATGCCAACTGATATAGTTGAGTATATGCGTTCTTCGGGCTTGAGTGTTTGCATCACTAGTAATTTTAATGACGGTATAAAAAATGTTGACATTATTTATACTACAAGGATACAGGAAGAACGCTTCGAAACTAAGGAGCAAGCGGCTCTTTATCGGGGAAAATTTATTCTTAATAAGGATATCTACTCAAAGCACTGCGCGCCTGAGACGGTAGTAATGCATCCGTTACCCAGAGATAGCAGACCTGAGGCAAATGAAATCGATTTTGATTTGGATAGCAATCCTAATTTGGCAATCTTTAGGCAAGCCGATAATGGGATTGCGGTTCGAATGGCAATATTTGCAATGGTTTTAAATGTTGTCGATCAAATTGAAACTAGTTCTGCCAAGGTCAACTGGCATGTTTCTCGATAGTTTTTGCTTGTCCATACCATAATTATTTGAGTGGAAAAAATAGTGGATACTTTCGATGACATCCGACCTTACAATGACCAAGAGTCGAAAGTTGCCATGGCGCGGCTGCTGCAAAATAATGAGTTTTTAGATTTACTCTCATCCAAAAATAATCCCTTTAAATTTATTTTATTTAATACTTTGTTTCGCTATTTAAGTCGACCCTTGCTAAGGCGCAATCTTTCAAAAATATTGATGAGAATTAACAATGTCTATGACTTTCAAGAGGAGATATCAAAGAGATTAGTCAGAACATTAGATGAGACTACAAGTGGATATTTTTTCTCTGGTTTAGAAACTTTGAAAGCGAAAAAGTCTTACCTTTTTTTAAGTAACCACAGGGATATTGCTCTCGATCCAGCTCTTGTTAACTTAGCGATGCGTCAGGTGAAACGAGAAACAGTTCGGATCGCAATAGGAGATAATCTGCTCAGCAAAGAATATGCAACCGACCTTATCAGAATCAATAAAAGTTTCATTGTGAAGCGCTCTTTCGCAAATAGGCGGCAGAAGTTAGAGTTTTTGAAAAGACTCTCTCAGTATATACAGCAATGTTTGTTAAAAGATAAATGCTCAGTATGGATTGCACAGGCGGAAGGAAGGGCGAAGACAGGTAAGGATTTTACTGATACAGCTCTTCTTAAAATGCTAGCACTTTGTAAATCAAAAGTTGAAAGTTTTTCTGACATTGTAGATCGAACAAATATTATCCCTGTGTCAATAGCCTATGAATATGATCCCTGTATTAAAGAGAAGGTTTCTGAGATTTATGCCAAACAAAACGGACAAGAATACATCAAATCGACATCTGAAGATCTTGACAGCATCGTCAAGGGATTTCTAGATTTTAAGGGTCGAGTAAATGTAACTTTTGGTAACGTTATCTCTGAAGGTGTTGATACAGCTGATTGTCTAGCAAAAGCAATTGATCAACAAATTCATAGCAATTATTGTCTTTTCCCATCAAATATTGTTGCATGGCAGTCATTGAATCCAGACAAGAAAGAAATTCTGGTCGAATTGAAATCTAAATGGCCTAATGAAGATTGGGTAAAAGCAGAATTAGACTTTAAAAATCATCTCATTAGCTGTCTATCTGATGAATTTTTAAAAATAGCTATCCAAATTTATGCAGAACCGGTCAACAGTCGCCTTATGTATCCAATTTAGTAACTAAAAGTAAAACTTTTAATTTTGGGGCAGAAGTCTTTCTGTTTAAATATATCGCGTCAGATATCTGATACAATTTTTAGTGAAGATAAAAAAATAGGCTAAATGTATTGAGTGAACTCTTTTTAGTGCGTCATGGGCAAGCTTCCTTCGGAGCCGCTGATTATGACCAATTGTCGTCAATTGGCTATAAGCAGTCTAAGATGTTGGGTCATTTCCTTTCAGCTCAAAATCTTGAATTTGATCGATTTGCGTGTGGTGATATGCGACGTCATTTTCAAACACTGACCGAAGTTTGCGTTGGCATGAACATAAGTAACAAAAACCCTGAGATCATGCCAGGTTTGAATGAATATGATTTTGAGGGAATGTATGAAGCTTATGGAAAAGTTTTTGGTGACAATGAATTATTTAATATTGTGCAAAAGGATACTTCGAACAAAAAAAACTATTATCGTTTGTTAAGACAAATTTTGTCAGCCTGGGTTGACAATCAAATTCCTGAAGTTCCAGAGTCATGGAACGATTTTCAGTTTCGTGTAAAGGACTCACTAAACAAAATTATGAGCAACTCAGAGACAGGATCGAAAGTTTTAGTAATTGCGTCTGGCGGATCAATAAGTGCGCTAGTTGGACTAGTTTTAGGTATACCTAACAGTAAAATTTTTGATTTAAATTTACAGTATTTAAATACCGGAGTTTCTCACTTCTTTTTTAACAAACGAAAAATAAATCTATCTGGATTTAATAGTATTTCTCATTTGCAGTCCAAAGCGAATCGAGATCTTATTACCTATGGATGAGGTGTGTATTGTGTCTATGTTGAATACCGAGTTTAATTTAGAAGGGAAAATAGCACTGGTAACAGGAGCATCGAGTGGCTTGGGCGCCCATTTTTGTAAAGTTTTAGCAGAGAGAGGTGCAAAAGTAGTCGTTACCGGTCGACGGGAAGATAAAATCAAAAATGTGGTTTCAGAGATCAGGAAAAATAAGGGTGAGGCGATAAGTATACCTCTAGATGTTACTGACAATAATTCGATTAAATGGTGCTTTGATAAGGTCGAGAATGCTTATGGAGTTGTGGATATCGTATCTAACAATGCAGGAGTGGCAAAACCAGAGAAGGCACTGTCAGTTGATGAGGAGAGTTGGGATAAAGTGATCGACACTAATTTAAAAGGAGTTTGGCTTGTGTCTACGGAAGCTGCAAGGCGCATGATTCTAAAGAAAGTTAACGGTTCAATTGTGAACACATCATCAATTCAGGGCTTGAGAGTCGCAATGGATCGGGCTAGTTATGCTGCATCGAAAGCAGCGGTTATTCAGTTGACCAAGGCCTTAGCGCTTGAATGGAGTGAGCACAAGATAAGAGTGAATGCTTTGTGCCCAGGTTTTTTTTTCACTGAAATGACTGAAAATTATTTCACTAGTCCTAAGTTCTCTAAGTATTTGAGCTCCTTAGTGCCCAAGCGAATTGGAAATATGGATGAGATTACAGCTCCATTTTTACTTTTGGCGAGTAATGCAGGGTCATATGTGAATGGGATCTCCATTCCAGTCGATGGTGGACATAGTCTTGGAAAAATGTAATTTTTATACGGAGTAGTAATGGAAGAGTTGCAAAATGAGCGGAGGGAATATAAGCGCTCTGTTCTTAGAAGAAGTAAACTAAATGCTGATCCATTTACACAGTTTAGTGGATGGGTTAATGATGCTAAAAATTCCTCTCTTACAGACCCAACAGCTATGGTTTTGGCAACATCTGATGAACGTGGTCAGAAAAGTCAGAGATCAGTCTTAATGAAAGGATTTAATCAAAAGGGTATTGTGTTTTTTACTAATTTAAATAGTAAAAAATTTCGTGATATAAAAAAAAATACTCAAGTGAGCGCTCTTTTTCCTTGGTTTCAACTAGATCGTCAAGTCCATATAAATGGCCATACTGAATTAATTGAGAGACATGAGGTAATTAAATACTTTAAAAGTCGGCCACGAATGAGTCAAATTTCGGCATGGGCATCGGAACAGAGTTCAAAAATAGCCTCCAAAAAGATTTTAGAGAAAAGATTTTACGAATTTGAGGAGAGATTTACTGATCGGGAAATTGACGTACCTGATTTTTGGGGAGGAATACGTATTATTCCAGTTGAATTTGAATTTTGGCAGGGCGGTGAACGAAGATTGCATGATAGATTTCGTTACACCAAACGAGATAATTGTTGGATAATCAGTAGGTTGTCGCCTTAGTACCAGAAATTAATAACTTTGTATTCTGTCTCGGCGATTTTCGTTTTGATTTTTACAACATCAGAACACGACCTCCCAATCAGACTTTTCCCTAGAGGAGAGTCAACATTTATCCAGTTTTCTTCAATATTAGTCTCGTCAACCCCTACTAATCTGCAAACAAAAGTTTTTTTATTATTTAAATTTTCGAGCTCCACAAAAGCTGAAAAATAAATGCAATCCACATTTTTGGGTTTATCTCTAACTATGTTTACGACCGAAAGTTGATTTGTAATGTATTTTAACCTTCTGTCAATCTCCTTGAGTTTTCTCTTACCATAAATATAATCTCCATTCTCAGAGCGATCTCCATTTTTAGCTGCCTCATGAACAGCATCAACTATTTTGGGACGCTCATTTGACCATAAGAAAGTAAGCTCTTTTTTTAATTTTATTGCACCCTCTGAGGTTATATACTTTTTTTTATACTTGGAGTTATTCATTTCATTTATGATTTCGCTAAACTTCTAGATAAAGAACATCAAGATAAAAACTAAGTTCCCTATGCAAGGCATGAGCTATGTTTTTAGCTTTTTTAAATCCATGTCCTTCGTCGTCAAAAGTGACATATTCTACTTTTATTTTTTTTTGTATGAGTTTGTCTACCATTAATTGACTTTGATTTGGTGGAACTACCATATCTTCTAAACCCTGGAAGAAGATAACCGGACAATTTAAGTTATTAATATGATTTATTGGAGATCTTTCTTTGTAATCTTCAGATTTATCAATGCGATCTCCAATTAAGCTATCTAAATAATTGGATTCAAATTTGTGAGTATCATCGGCAAGTTTTTTAAGATCACCAATTCCGTAAAGACAAGCACCAGTTTTAAAAATATCTAGTTTTGTCAGAGCAGACAGAACAGTGAAACCCCCAGCGCTACTGCCTCTAATAATACATCGAGACTTATCAATTTTACTTTTGCTAGAAAAGTATTTTGCTGCATGGTGAATGTCTTGTATATCAAAGATACCCCAGTTATTTTTTAGCCTCGCTCTATATTCTGTACCAAAGCCTGAACTGCCTCGGTAATTGATATCTAAAACAGCAAAACCCCTGCTTGTCCAAAATTGAATTTTAAAATTTAAACTTCTATTTGCTGCACTTGTTGGACCACCGTGGCAGAGGAATATAGTGGGCGGTAATTCGCAGGAATTATCTATATATTGACTGTTTTTTGGAGAGTAATAAAAAGCATGAACTAATTCCCCATTTGAGGATGGGTAATAATTTGATTCACCTGTAGAGATATCATTGATATTAAATTTAATGATATCTGGTTTATATCTTGTGCGAAAATTTAGATCTAAATCGAAGCTAACAATTTCTTGAGGCTTCAAAGGTCCACTTGCTATTGCATAAATTTCATTTCGATGCTTGCAAATACTTTTATAGGAAGTGTAGTCAGTTGGCTCGACTTTAATCCTAGACGATTCGGATGATGCAAATCCAAATTCCCAATCTCCATCATTGGATCTAAAGAAACAAATATCGCCATTATCTAGCACACAGTAATTTGCAGTCCCAAACTGCCAAAATGGCTCTGCATAGTCGTGATTTGATTTCAAAGTCTGCCGAATTGAATTATTATTTTCTCGATAAATATTCCACCAACCAGAGTTATCTGAGATATAGAAAATCTCATTTTTTGAAGACCAACACGATTGTGTGATTGATTGCTCTGACTTATCTTTAATAATACATTTTTTATTTGTAACCTCAATTTTTTCATTGGACGCAGTCCACAACTCAGTGTGATCCCAAGGCATATTTGGATGATTCCATTGAATCCAACACAGATCAGAATTATCAGAGTTGAGGCGAGGGTATGCATAAAAGTCTGAGCCAGAAATTAAAGTAGTTATCTCAGATACTCCACTAGTTATCTGAATGCTAACAATATAATTTTTAATAGATCTTGCGTCTGAGTGATCCTCACAAATAGCAATGATTCGTTTGTGTCGGGCGTCGAAAATTAAGTCTGCATACCTGACAGAATTTTTGGGTGTTACAGGAGAAGGAGAAAGATCATCCTTCGACAAATCGATGGAGTATATTCTTTGATCTTTAGCATTTACAAAATAAAGATAGCTGTCGAAGACTGTATAGGCGATACCGCCATACTCATGGACTTTAGAGCCATGACTGAACGGTGCAGGCAATACATCAGACACCTTGCCGTGCTTATCTTGACAAACAATTACACATCGACCATTTTCCTGAGCTCGATGTTCAGTCCAAAATAGAACACCATCAAAAGATTGTAAGTAGTTGAGTTCAGTTAGTGCCTTTGATGCAGAGTTGGCATCGATTTCGGATGGCCAAGTGCCATAGGGCTTTGATTTTTTCATAAGAACTCAGTTTATTATTTTAATGTTAAAGTTCTGGCGTGTTAATTCTGATTTAACGGACTCAATAAAATTCCCTTGCAGTTCAATTGAATTGTTTTTGACAGTTCCGCCCGTTGAGCATTTTTTCTTGAGTTGTCTCATAACAGATTTAATTTCGATTTGAGCTAAATTGAATCCTGATGCGACCGTTACAACTTTTCCCTTCCTGGCTTTTGTGTCTAGTTTTAAAGTAATGATATTAGTGGATTGGACATTGGTTGATAAACTCGATTCTTTGCTCCCGATACGACCTACATCTGTCGAATACACAAGGTTTGAGTTTTTCATTCGATGTTCCTATCCTCAAATATTTTTAATTGTGTCTTGGAGTTCTTTTATTTGATCTTGCAGTTGTTCTAATTTTTGTTCAGCTCTATTTAGAACCGCCTTCTGAGCATCAAATTCTTCTCTTGAAACAATGTCGAGATTATCAAGCGTATTCAAAGCAGACGATCGAATTAAGTCTTTTATTTCACCGCTAAAAAGTTTTGCATTGTTAAAAGTCTCACCAAAGTTATCTTGCAAAGCACTAATAAATTTTTCTTTGTCCAACATAAATCTCCGTTTTAAATTTCTAAGGGAATTGTACAGAAATAAGCAAGGATTTAAATAAACAAAACTTTTGATTCTCTTATGGTGCAAAAAAAAAGAGAGGGTCAATGAGTCGCACCATATTAGAGCATTAAAAATTTTAAGATCAATCCCCGATCAAGCAAAGTATTGAAATTGTTGTTAATTTTTTTTGCGTTGCTTTGGCATGGTATATGCAAAAACGAAAGTAGGCCAGATTATTTTCCGGCCATGACTAATTTAAATTGCTAACCTTGGGAGTTAAACATGAAGTTAATTAAAACAACAATTTGTGCAGCCACTTTAATGACAGCATCAGCGGCGATGACAGCTGAAGTTTCAGGAAATGTTGCACTTGGATCAGAGTATTTCTTTAGGGGTGTTGACCAATCTGGTGGTGCTGCACTTTCTGGAGGTTTTGACGTAAATTTTGACAGCGGTCTATACATAGGAACGTGGGCGTCTAGCATCGATTTCAGTAATGGGCCTGAGCTTGATTATTACATCGGTTACGGTGGCAGTATTACAGACGCTGTTTCTTTTGATGTGGGATATTTGATGTATGGATATCCAGGGGATACATCTAATGACTTTAACGAGTTTTATGGAAGCGTTTCATTTGGTGATGCCACAGTTGGAATGGCTTACTCAGATGATTACTTTGCATCAACTGGTGAGACGACTTACCTCTACATAGACTATGGTTTTGACATTGCTGAAAACATGAGCATAGGCCTGCATTATGGGACGATTTCAGCAGATGATGATGAAGCATATGATGCTGTCTTCGAAGACACGATTGCTGACTATTCAGTCACGCTAAGCACCTCAGCAGCTGGTTTGGGAATAGATTTTTCTCTTATCAACTCGAATGGTAGTGGAGCGCTGGATGCGGATACCGAATTTGCTGTGACAATCTCTAAGTCACTTTAAATTTTGTAGATGTTGAATGAAGTTAATTACTGCGATTATAAAGCCATTTAAATTGGACGATGTCAGAGAGGCTCTGGGTGATATTGGTATATCCGGAGCAACTGTGACGGAAGTTAAGGGATACGGGCGCCAAAAAGGCCATGTTGAACTATATCGTGGAACTGAATACACAGTTGATTTCATGCCCAAGGTTAAGATAGAAGTTGCATTGAGTGACGAGATTTTAGACTCGGCTCTGGAAGTTATCACTCAAGCTGCTTCAACTGGAAAAATTGGTGACGGAAAAGTTTTCGTCACCAGTTTGTCTGATGCAGCTCGGGTGAGAACAGGCGAAATCGGTTCGATGGCAATTTGATTTGCAGTTAAAAAAATTTTTTTAAAGAGGATTTTATAATGGATGGAATTTTTCAATTAAGCTATGCTCTTGATACCTTCTACTTCCTGATTTGTGGTGCGTTAGTCATGTGGATGGCTGCAGGATTCACAATGCTGGAAGCAGGTTTGGTCAGAGCAAAAAATACAACAGTTATACTTACCAAAAACGTGGCACTCTTCTCAATCGCGTGCACCATGTATATGGTTTGTGGTTACAGCATAATGTACGGTGGCGGTGATTTTGCTTTGTTTTTAAGCGGCATTACTGGCGACGGAGCTACTGGCATGGAAGAGCCAGCAACGTATGCACCATCTGCAGACTTTTATTTCCAAGTTGTGTTTGTCGCAACTGCGATGTCGATCATTTCTGGTTCTGTAGCTGAAAGGATTAAGCTTTGGTCTTTCTTGGTTTTCGCCGTAGTTTTAACCGGTTTCATTTATCCTTTAGAAGGATCATGGACTTGGGGCGGGATGCCGGTCTTCGGTATGTACACATTGGGAGATCTCGGATTCTCCGACTTTGCTGGATCAGGGATTGTTCACTTAGCGGGAGCATCTGCGGCGCTTGCCGGGGTTATGTTACTTGGAGCAAGGACCGGGAAGTACGGTGAGGATGGATCAGTTAATGCGATACCAGGTAGCAGCTTGCCTCTTGCAACTCTTGGTACGTTCGTTCTTTGGCTAGGATGGTTTGGCTTCAATGGTGGATCTGTTTTAGCGACTGCAACAGTGGAGAGTGCAAACGCTGTAGCGGTTGTATTTATGAATACTAATGCAGCGGCCAGTGGTGGGTTGATTGCAGCCCTTATTGTCGCAAAATTAATGTTTGGAAAAGCAGACCTAACAATGGCTTTAAATGGAGCACTCGCTGGACTCGTAGCAATTACTGCAGAGCCATCTACTCCAACACCCGGTCTTGCGACATTATTTGGCGCAGCTGGTGGAGCATTAGTGGTCTTCAGTATTATTTTCTTAGATAAGATGAAAATTGATGATCCAGTTGGAGCAATTTCAGTACATGGAACCGTGGGAATCCTAGGGTTACTTCTTGTTCCACTTACAAACGATGGTGCATCTTTCTCGGGACAGATTATAGGTGCTCTTACCATCTTTGTATGGGTTTTTGCAGCTAGCTATATAGTTTGGACAATTCTTAAAATGACTATGGGTATTAGAGTCTCCCCTGAGGAAGAAGCAAATGGAGTTGATGCTTCAGAAACGGGAATGGATGCATATCCAGAGTTCACAGCAAAATAATTGGCGACCCCTTCGCATAATCTTTATCCGGGGCCTAGCCCCGGATTTTTTTTGTCTAGATTTTAGGATGTTATGGTTGTTACTTACTGATTTTTTGAGCAATAAAGAGTATTATACGAGGCCGTAATAAGGATTTACACTTATGAAGTTAATAACAGCAGTAATAAAACCTTTCAAATTAGATGACGTAAGAGAAGCTCTTGCAGAGATTGGCATACAAGGTATGACGGTGACTGAAGTTAAAGGCTTCGGACGACAAAAGGGACATACCGAGCTCTATAGAGGTGCTGAATACGTAGTCGATTTCCTACCAAAAGTAAAACTTGAGATAGCTGTGCCATCTGAAATGGAAGAGAATGTGGTTGAGGTTATAATCAAATCTGCATCTACTGGCAAAATTGGGGATGGCAAGATATTTATCTCATCATTGGAAGAAGTAATAAGAATCAGGACTGGTGAAACAGGCGCAGACGCAATTTAAGGTAGTTTTCATTACTTTTTATGGCGGATAATTTCGAGTCTCGCAACGTCTGATTCTCCCAGGTCATAGTTATGTTAAATAGTGTTTTAAGAATTCAATGCGTTTTTACCTGTGTTTTATTGTTTAGTTGCTCTGCTCCAGCTAGCGATGTCGATCTAATGGATAGATTGAAAGCTGCTAGAGCGGATCTGGAATATAAAATAATAGGGCCATCAGAGATACCTGGATTTGTGGAGTTGCAAATCGGTGATGATCCAAACTTTTATGTATCAACTGATGGGAAATTCTTATTTGATGGGGATGTATATCTTGTTGGGGAAGGGGATTTTTCAAATGTCAAAGAATTCAAGCTTAATGACGCTCGAAAGCAAGCAATCACTGGATTAGATCTAGAAGATTTAATAGTTTTTGAAGCTCAAGGTCAAAAAAAGGCAACAATAAACGTTTTTACAGATATTGATTGCGGATTCTGCAGGAAACTGCATAAAGAAGTTCCAAGCCTCAATAAACTTGGTATAGAAGTCAGATATCTTGCATTTCCTAGAGCGGGTGTAGGCTCCAAGTCATATCAGAAAGCGGTAACTGCTTGGTGTGCCGGTAATCCTCTAGCTGCACTGACTGAATACAAGAACGGTTTAGATAGACAAATTCGTGAATGTGATAAAAATCCAGTTGCAGAGCAATATCAACTTGGACAAACGCTTGGGATTAATGGGACGCCAGCAATTGTTCTAGATGATGGAACTCTTGTACCGGGATATCGCACAGCTGACGCAATAGCAAGGATATTAGGTCTATCAGGTTAGAAATAAAATAGACAATTCTCATTCATAAATGGATTTATCTTTATAAATTTGTTTGAATCGAATTTTCACTCCTTAATAGCGAGAATAAAGCGATGAAAGAACTGAATATTGGAATATGTGGTCTTGGGACCGTAGGTTCTGGCGTTTTTGATGTCCTCTCAAGCAATTCTAGAATTATGTTTGAAAAGTCATTATGTGCGATTAATATCGTTCATATTGCTACTAGAAGTGATAATCATAAATGTGATGTCGGCGATATTCAGTATTCTAAAGATGTTTTTCAAGTAGCTAAGGATCCCAACGTTGATTTGGTTGCAGAGTTAATCGGTGGAACGGATGTAGCCTTTGAGCTTGTTATGCTCGCAATATCAAATAAAAAACACGTCGTAACAGCTAATAAGGCACTTATTGCTGAGTTTGGGTCCATTATTTTAGAGGCAGCAAGGAATGCTAATGTAAATGTTGCTTTTGAAGCATCAGTAGGAGGCGGGATTCCTGTTTTAAAGAGTATTAGAGAAGGACTGGTAGCCAACAATATTAACTGGTTGGCAGGCATAATTAATGGGACTACCAATTTTATTTTATCTGAAATGTCCATCAGGAAAACAGCTTTTGGAGTCGTTTTGACTGAGGCGCAGAGTAAAGGTTACGCCGAGGTGGATCCAACATTTGATGTAGAGGGTATAGATGCTGCACAGAAGCTTGCAATCCTTGCATCGCTTAGTTTCGGAATACCATTAAGTGTTTCAGAGTTCTTCGTGGAGGGAATTACCAATATCTTATTGGAGGATATAACTTTTGCAAAAGAATTGGGTTTCACCGTCAAACATATTGGTATTTGTCGGGAGACAAACGACAGGCTAGAAGCTCGAGTTCATCCTGCTTTAATTCCAGATTCATCTCTTCTCGCGCATGTGAATGGAGTGGCTAATGCCGTAATGGTTAACTCAGATGCAGCTGATACAACCCTTTTCTATGGTCCTGGGGCAGGGAGCAAAGCTACCGCATCATCTGTCATTGCAGATATTATCGATATTGCAAAATCGCCCGAGTCTCCCTGCTTCTCCACTTTGGGATATCCAATTGATAGACTCAAACGAAAGGATATTATTAATATTGAGGACATCGATTGCGGATTTTATATTCGTTTTATTGCTCGAGATAAAGCAGGTGTCCTATCAGAACTGACAACGACAATGGCCGAGGCAAGTGTGAGTATCGAGTCAATAATCCAGAGAGATCATGCCAGCAAAATTGATCATGTAAATGTCGTTATAATAACAAACAAAATTAAATACAGTGCACTTGATCCCGTATTAAAAAAAATAAACAAGCTCGAAAATGTGGTCGATGAGATTGTATTAATTCGTGTTGAAAATTTAGACCAGTGATTACTCAAAATTTATTATTTGGAGCTACCTATTGTGAGATTTATTAGTACACGTGGGATTTCAGAATCCTGTACTTTTGAAGACGCAGTGCTAACTGGACTGGCTCCAGACGGGGGCTTGTACGTTCCAGAAGAGCTCCCTTATTTTTCTGTTGATACAATCTCCTCATGGTCTGAATTGAGTTACGAGGATCTTGCTGTAAACATTATGTATTCATTTGTTGAGACCGAAATTTCAAGAAAATCTCTTAAAGAAATTGTCAAAAAGTCTTATTCGGGATTTAGAAACTCAGAAATAGCTCCTATGCTAGAGTTTCAAAACAATAGCTGGATTCTGGAACTTTTTCATGGTCCAACGCTCGCATTCAAAGATTTTGCATTACAGTTTCTGGGTAACCTCCTGGATCATTTGGTTGAATCAAGAAAAGAAAAACTTGTAGTACTTGGAGCTACCTCTGGTGATACCGGATCCGCGGCGATTGAAGGATGCCAAGATTGTCAGAATATAGATATCTTTATTTTACATCCTCACAATCGTGTCTCAGAGGTCCAAAGGCGCCAGATGACGACAATCAAAAAGAAAAATGTCCATAATATTGCAATAAATGGCAATTTTGATGATTGCCAATCAATTGTCAAGAGGGCGTTTTCTAATCAGTCATTTTTGAAGGGTGAGTATCGTTTAATAGCTGTTAATTCAATTAATTTCGCGAGAATATTGGCGCAAATTGTTTACTATTTTTGGTCATATCTTCGTGTAGGTTGTCCAAGAGACGGTATTGTTTATTCGGTTCCAACCGGAAATTTTGGTGACGTTTTTGCTGGATATTTGGCGCTAAAAATGGGGTTGCCGGTCAAAAAATTGTTAGTGGCTACCAATAGCAATGATATCCTGCACAGATGTATTAATAATAATGATCACTCGCCAAAAAAAGTCGATGTAAGCTTAGCGCCTAGCATGGATATCATGATATCGAGTAATTTTGAGAGATTGTTATTTGATGCTTATGCAAGGGATGCGAATCTTATCAGAGATATGATGTCACGAGTGTCAACAGCACCAATGGTGCTCACTAATCATGCGCTGTCAAGTATACGAGAGAATTTCTGGAGCTATAGATCTAGTGATGATGAAATCATAGAGATGATCAAGGCATACTTTAAAGATTTTAATTATATGCTTGATCCGCACACCGCAATTGGGATGTCCGCATCACTTGAATACGGAAAGTCATGCGATTGTCCAATTGTAACTTTGGCAACTGCTCATCCCTCAAAATTTCCAGAGATATCAAATCAAACTCTCTTGGAGAGACCCGAATTACCGACAAATCTCCGATTTATTCTTAAAAATACAGAATATTTCTCAATTTTGAACAATAGTCAGCTAGAGGTGGAAAATTTTATTTTTCAGAAAATTTTTCATTAGCATCCTGGCTGTAGTTACATCCGTAAAGCGAACGAGGATATTTTAATGTTTGAAGAAAAGAAATTAACTGAAGAAGACCAAGAGCGGGTAAATTCTTATCTTACATCAGGCTTTAATAGCGTGGAGAGACCGCCCTTTAGGCCCTTAAGACTTCTTGTATTGGTTTGGGTTGTAGTTGCTATTTTGGGCTTTGTAAGTTGGTACATCGGTAAACAGGCAGGCTACCTGTAGCTAGGAATATTAGGCTTAAATAAAAATCACGATGAATTTTTTTGAGATTTGCACCTCCAAAATTGTACCTACAAATGGAATAGAACTTGAGGTTTTTGAGGCTGGCAAAGGCGGAGTACCCATTATTTTATGTCATGGGTGGCCCGAGCTGGCCTTCAGCTGGCGTTTTCAAATCCAAACGCTTGTTGAACTAGGTTTTCATTGCATCGTTCCAAATCTGAGAGGTTATGGGAATTCTAGCAAGCCCAACGAAGTATCCTCTTATGATGTCATTAACTTATCAGATGATTTAAATGGTCTCTTGGATTACTACCGTATTCGTCGCGCTTTTTTTATGGGGCATGATTGGGGAGCTTGGTTACTTTGGTACTATGCTATCTTGCATAAAGAAAGGGTTCTAGGACTTATAAATTTATCCGTCCCTTTTAGACAGAGAGAAAAGACTGATCCAATAAAGTTTTGGGAAAATTTGCTTGGTGAAGATTTTTATATTGTTCATTTTAATAATCGACCAAATGTTGCAGCAAAATCGTTTAACGAAAATCCCCGTAGAGTTTTAACGAATCTATTTAGAACCGATCATTGGTTATCTGAGAGAAGTAAGAATTCAAATTATAAAATAATTAAGTCAGCTGATTCAGATTATGGTCTTGGAAAGTTAGCGATGAGTGAGAAAGACCTAGACGTGTTTGTTGAGGCTTTTTCCAACGGGGGATTCGAAGCTCCATGCAATTGGTATCGTAATATCAGTAGGAACTGGCGGCTGTCTGAGGGTCTAAATCAGGTAATCGAAACTCCGACATTAATGCTATATGGTAAGTACGATATGGTGCCACAAGTTGATATGTCAAAATCTGTTAAAAATCTCGAGATTCGAACGCTAGACTGTGGACACTGGATTCAGCAAGAGCGGCCTGAGGAGATCAATAATCTTATCTCGGAATGGTTAAGGCTTCGATTGCAAATTTAAGATATGAAAAATAAATGAGAATAAGGCAAAGGGATCTCGATTCAAGTCTAATTGGTACGTTAAAGTTAGATAATGATGTCCTTGAACGTATTCTTATATCCCGTGGGATCAGAAAAACTGATGACCTTAATAAAAATTTGAGCAGGCTACCGGATCCTAGATCACTCAAAGATATAGATAAGGCTATCAATAGATTATTTCGAGCTCTGATGGATAATGAATCTCTTCTTATAGTTGGTGATTTTGATTCAGACGGCGCATCAAGCACAGCTTTAATGTCTCTTGTATTATCGGAATTAGGGTTTAAAAAAATAAATTACCTTGTACCCAATCGCTTTGAGTTTGGATATGGGTTGAGTAAAGAAATCGTGGCCGTCGCTGTTGAATCTAAACCAAATCTAATTATTACTGTTGATAATGGTATATCAAGCGTGGAAGGCGTCAATTTGGCCAACAAACACGGCATCGACTGTATAATTACAGATCATCACATCTCTCCAGAAATTTTACCTAGTGCTGTTGCATTGATAAATCCAAATCAAAAAGATTGCCCTTTCCCAGCAAAAAATCTCGCCGGTGTTGGAGTAGTATTTTTTTTTCTTGTTGCTTTTCGGAAATATTTGAGAGATCAGAATTGGTTTGTAAATGAAAATATAAAAGAACCTAATTTAGCTAACTATCTTGACCTTGTTGCTGTAGGAACAGTTTCTGATCTTGTCCCGTTGGATAGAGTTAATAGGACACTGGTGCATCAGGGTATTAAGCGAATTCAAAACAATCACTGTAGACAAGGACTTAAGGCATTAGTTGATATTTGTAGATTAGATAGGAAATATTTTTCCGCTCAGGATATAGGCTATCGGATCGCACCATATCTGAATGCAGCAGGAAGATTAGATGATATGTCTATAGGAATAAAGTGTCTTATTTCTGAGGATCCAAAGAAATCGCGAGATATAGCTGAACAGTTGGAGCAACTCAACATTAAGAGAAAAAACATACAACAAACGATGCAAAATGAAGCCAATTCGGAAGTTGACAAGTTAATTAAAAATCAAGAATCTGATTTGCCTCCGGTTATCTGTTTGTTTAAAGAGGATTGGCATGAGGGTATTGTTGGATTAATTGCGTCAAGGGTAAAGGATAACTTCGATAGACCAGTTTTCGCCTTCGCACAATCGAAGTCAGATGAAATAAAAGGTTCCGCTCGCTCCATCGACGGATTTCATGCAAGAGACGCTATACAGGCGTTGTCGTCCTTAAATCCCAATTTAATATTAAAATTTGGCGGTCATGCCAAAGCGGCTGGTCTCACAATCAAAAGAAATTCGTTCAAAGCTTTTCGCGATTTAATTATTAAATACTTCAATAATTCATTTCATATTGAAATCCTCGAACAAAAATATATTACCGATGGAGTTTTGAGCAGCAAAAATATGAATCTTGATATGGCAAGATCATTGAGAGATGCAGAACCATGGGGAGAAGGTTTTCCACGCCCTAGTTTTGAAGGACCTTTTAAAATTATTGAAGACAAAATATTAATGAATAAACATCTCAAATTCCTGCTGGCTCCAATGAATTCCCCCGATTTAAAATTCAGAGCTATTCACTTCAATGCAGATATCGATCAATGGAAACAGAGAGATTTTGAGGACATTTATTGCGTCTATGAACTCGATATCAATAATTATAGGAATTTTGAGTCGTTGCAACTTCTTATAAAATTTCAAAAACCCTTATATAAAACTATTCAAGAATGAAAAATAAAGAGATTATAAAAGCAGACTTTTTCTTACTGATGACTGCCTTTATCTGGGGCTTTGCATTCGTCTTTCAGAGAATCGGATTAGAGTTTGTTGGACCAATTACTTTTGTCTTCTTTCGTTTTTTGATTTCAAGTAGCGTATTCATTTTATTGTTTAAGTTATCTGCAACTAAATCAAAAAAATTAAGAGATAGTTCCAATGATCATTACGCGATATTACTTGGATTAATCATGGTAATTGGAATGATATTGCAACAAATAGGTCTCCAATATACGACTGTTGCTAGAGCCGGATTCGTGACCAGTCTCTATATAATATTTGTTCCTATACTTGGATTATTTATCTCTATTAAGACAGATTTATTTACTTGGTTTGGCGTAATTATTGCGTTAGTTGGTTTTTATATATTAGCTAACATTAGTCCTGAAGAATTTTTATTAGGTGATATATTGATGTTTATAAGTTCAATTCTATGGGCTATACATGTATTGATCATAAGTCGAATTGCCA
>CACLAG010000002.1:0-70363 GCA_902604945.1 uncultured SAR92 cluster bacterium
TAGGTACTTTTCATGGTCTGGCTCATAGATTATTAAAGATGCACTGGTCTGATGCAAAGCTTCCCGAGAATTTCCAGATACTCGATAGTGATGACCAGTTGAGACTGATCAAGCGGGTAACAAAAGCTTTAGATCTTGATGATCAGAAATGGCCACCTAGACAGTCGCAGTGGTGGATTAACTCTCAAAAAGATGAGGGTTTGAGACCAAATAATTTTTCAGATGATAATGATCCCTATTTGTCAGTCATGATAAGGGTATATCGCGCTTATGAAGAGCTTTGCGATCGCCTTGGCGTAATCGATTTTGCTGAGCTATTACTAAGAGCATTAGAGTTGTGGAGAAATTGCCCCTCTGTACTAGAGCACTATCAGAAAAGATTCAAGCACATATTAGTTGACGAGTTTCAAGATACTAATACAGTTCAATATAAATGGTTAAAAACTCTTTCAAGTTCTTCCTCTGCTGTCACTGCAGTGGGTGATGATGATCAATCAATTTATGGCTGGCGTGGAGCGAAGGTAGAAAACATCTTAAGTTTCGAGCGAGACTTCCAAAAAACAAAGGTCGTAAAGCTAGAACAAAATTACAGATCGACTTCAAATATATTAAATGCAGCAAACTCTGTAATTAAAAGAAACGCAGGTAGGCTTGGAAAAAACTTGTGGACTGATCTTGGTGAAGGAGAACCGATTTTATTGTATTCCGCTTTCAATGAACATGATGAGGCACGATATATTGTTGAAAATATAAAGTCGTGGTCTGAGCAAGGCAATTCGAAGAAGGATGCAGCGGTTTTGTACAGATCAAACGCACAATCTAGAGTTATTGAATCGGCTTTGTTGCAATTTGATATTCCATATCGCGTCTATGGAGGCCAACGGTTTTTTGAGCGTTTGGAAATAAAAAACGCGCTAGCTTATTTGAGGCTTATTTTTAACTGTCATGATGATGTCGCGTTTGAACGAGTGGTGAACACGCCTCCACGAGGTGTTGGCGAGAGAACTGTGGATTCTATCAGGGAGCATGCGAGAGCAAATTCAATTTCGATGTGGGCATCATCGAAAGCACTGATTTCTGAGCAGCAATTAACTACTAGGTCAGGGAATGCGGTTAGTTTGTTTTTAAATCTTATAAATGAAATGACAAATAGTCTCGAAGCATTACCTCTTCCGGAAATTACTGAAAATGTATTGGAGATGAGTGGCCTGATTGATATGCACCGAAGAGAAAAAGGTGAGCGTGGCCAATCCAGAGTAGAGAACTTAGAAGAATTGATTGGTGCGTGTAAAAACTTTTCAGCTGATCAAAGTGAGTTGCCAGTTTTGCCTCAGTTTCTAGATCAAGTTTCTTTAGATGCTGGTGATAGACAAGCTAATGAGCACCAAGATGCAGTGCAATTGATGACTCTCCATAGTGCGAAAGGTCTTGAATTTCCAATGGTCATAATGGCTGGTATGGAAGAAAACTTATTTCCTCATAAGATGTCACAAAATGAACCGGGTAGGCTGGAGGAAGAGAGACGATTGGCCTATGTTGGAATAACACGCGCAATGCAAAGGCTCTTCTTTACCTGTGCAGAGACAAGAAGTTTATATGGAACTGATCACTTTAATCCAATATCCAGATTTGTAAGAGACGTTCCTGCAGAGTTTCTCAAAGAGGTACGTCTAAAAAACACAGTAGTAAGACCCACTAGCTTTGCTGTATGCGCGATGAAGAGCGATCACGGAGACCTCACTGGATTTGAACTTGGGCAAAGAGTGAGTCATCATGTTTATGGTGATGGGGTTATTTTGAATTTCGAGGGAAATGGACCTAGAGCGCGAGTGCATGTAAGTTTTGAGCAGGCAGGTACCAAGATACTAATACTATCTTCGGCAAATTTAAAAGCACTGTAAATAAAAATATTTGAGGGAGTTCTCATGAGAACGATTTTCTTAATAATAAGCATTTTTTTAATTTCTGGTTGTAGCGATGTAGATGAATCTAGTGGATCAGCTCCAAGTGCTGCCCAAACTGAAAATTATGAGTGGAAGATGGTCACCACGTGGCCTAAAAATTATCCAGGCCTGGGACTTGGAGCTGAAAATTTTGCTAAAAAAGTTGAAGCAATGTCTGCAGGGCGTTTGAAGATTAAAGTTTTTGGTGCAGGACAGTTAGTGCCTGCATTTGAGGTATTTGATGCTGTATCCCAAGGAACTGCAGAAATGGGTCATGGGGCGGCGTACTATTGGACTGGAAAATCAAAGGCGGCTGCCTTTTTCACCGCTATTCCATTTGGCTTGAATGCCCAAGAAATGAGTAGTTGGATTCACCATGGTGGTGGCCTCGAACTTTGGCGTGAGCTATACGATGAGTTTAACCTTATTCCGTTCTCTGCTGGTAATACTGGTGTTCAAATGACGGGATGGTTTAACAAAGAAATAAAGTCAATTGAGGATATCAAGGGTCTTAGAATGCGGACCCCCGGTTTGGGTGGCGACGTAATCACTCGAGCTGGAGGTATCGCGGTAACCATTTCTGGAGGTGAATTATATACCGCTATGCAAACTGGGGTGATTGATGCACTAGAATGGGTGGGGCCATACAATGACTTGGCATTTGGGTTCCATCAAATTGCAAAGTATTACTATTATCCAGGTTGGTCAGAGCCCGGACCGGCACTTGAACTTATAATTAATAAGGATGCTTACCAAACTCTTCCTGATGATCTGAAAGCAATAATTGAATCGGCGGCCAGAGCTGTAAATCAAGACGTGCTTGATGAATACACTGCCAGGAATAACGAAGCATTGGTAACTCTTGTTGAGGAACATGGAGTTGAATTGAAAAAATTACCCGATGATGTTGTCAAAGAATTACGACGGATATCGGACGAAATCATTCAGGAGATTGCAGAGGACTCAGAAATTGCTGGCCGCATCGCCTCGTCGATTAGAGCCTTCCAAAAACAAGCGGCTGCTTATCATGCTATTTCTGAGGAAGCGTACTATGAAGCCAGGAGTCCATAAATCTCTTCTAAGATTAATTTCTCCAAAATGTGGGTGATAAGAGGACTAGAAGAGTGAAAACTTCAAGCCTTCCAAGCAGCATTCCTGAGCATAAAATTGCTTTGCTTGCAGTGTTGAGATCAGCATAATTCTTAGCGACATCACCTAACCCAGGGCCCAAATTATTGAAAGAGGCAGCTGTAGCAGACCATGCGGTTACGTAATCTAAATCGTTGGCCAGTAGCAAAAGAACCATCACATAAAAGATAAGGAAATAGACACCAAAAAAGGCCCAAATTCCATCAGTAACACGTTCTGGAATTCTATGTTTTTTTGTTTTTATTGGAAGTAAAGCATTTGGATGAATGAGCCGATAAATCTCTCTACCGATTTGTTGGGCCATGATGAGAATTCTTCCCATTTTGATTCCACCACCTGTTGATCCAGCGCAAGCTCCAAGAAATGAGAGTGTAATGAGGAAAAATGGCAGAAAACTTGGCCATAAGTGAAAATCTGTTGCGGTGAAGCCTGTTGTCGTTAGGATTGAAACTAATTGAAAAATCCCTAAGTAAAAGATATCTCCTCCATTTAGAGCTTTTGTGGCATAGAGATAATATGTTGTAACTAATACACCGAAAAATATTACCAGTACAAATAGCTTTGCTTCGGGGTCAGAGGTATATGTTTTTATATCTTTTGAATGCCAGGCTGTATAATGAAGTGCGAAATTTAATCCTGAAACAATCATAAACACCGATGCGATTATTAGGATATTGTTATTATTAAAATGTGCCAAGCTATCGTCATATGTTGAAAAACCGCCAATTGATATCGTAGAGAAGCTGTGAGAAATCGCATCAAACCAATCCATTCCAACTGACCAATATGCAAGAGTACATATAATAGTTAAAAATACGTAAATCTTAAAAAGCGCGTTCGCTGTTTCTGCAATTCGTGGTGTAAGCTTGGTATCCTTCACAGGCCCAGGCGTTTCAGCTTTATAGATTTGCATTCCTCCTACGCCAATCATTGGGAGGATAGAGACCGCTATGACTACTATTCCAATGCCACCCAGCCATTGGAGCTGCTGGCGATAATAAAGCACAGACTTAGGAAGGTTCTCTATTTGAGTAAATATGGTTGCTCCTGTTGTAGTCAATCCTGAGATAGATTCAAAAATTGCGTCTATAAAAGATAGTTTGGTTTCTTGTAATAATGCGAAAGGTAGAGCGCCGAATGCACTCAAGACCAGCCAAAAAAGAACGGTTACTATGAAGCCATCTCTAATGCGAAGCTCACCGTTCATATTTCTTGATGGGAACCAGAGAATGAAGCCTATGAATATCGTTATAGTGAAAGCGAGAAAAAACATTGGCAATGTATTTTCTTGATATATTGTCGCAAAAATAATTGGAATTAGCATGCTGACGCTGAAGACCATCAACATCATTCCTAGAACTCTTGCTACGAAAGCTAAGTGCATTTTATATCAGATCTCAGAATAGATTGGGTTCAGCTGCGAAAAGTTTTTCGACAGCTTTTGTTTTATTTTTATTGATTACCACAACTATTACATGATCGTTATTTTTTATGATTACATCGTGATGGGCTATGATCACTTCACTGTCCCTGACGAGCGCAGCTACCGTCGTCCCAACTGGCATGACCAGGTTTCCAATCTCTTTTCCAACAACTTTTGAATTATTAACATCACCATGAACAATAAACTCTAGAGCTTCAGCGGCGCCTCTTCTAAGGGAGTGGACAACTCCAGTATCTCCTTTTCTCACATGTGCTAGAACTGAGCTTGTAGTTGCCAATTGAGGTGAGATTGCGACATCAATTTCCCCACCCTGCATTAAATTAGCATAAACGGGATTTGTTATTAGTGTCATCACCTTTTTGGCGCCTAGTCGTTTTGCAAGTAAAGATGCCATAATGTTTACTTCGTCATCATTTGTAAGCGCGATGAATACATCTGTTTTATCTATGTTTTCGTCAAGGAGTAATTCTTGGTCAGAGGCCGATCCACTCAATACTACGGTATGGTTTAACTGTTCAGACAAAAAAGTTGCTCGTTCTAAATTTACTTCTATTATTTTAATGTTCAGTGAACTTTCCAGCGCAACAGCTAACCGATAACCAATATTTCCACCACCCGCTATTATAATGCGTTTATAGGGTCTTTCTGCTTTTCTAAGTTCACTCATTACTTTCTTAATATTTTTCTTTGCAGCTATAAAGAATACCTCGTCACCATCCTCGATAATCGTTTCACCCGAAGGAACGATCGCTTTATTTCGACGGTAAATAGCTGCTACTCGGGCGTCAGCTTTTGGGACATGTTCCTTCAGTGTTTTGATTTTCTGATCTACCAGAGGGCTGTTTTTTGTTGCTCTCATACCGATCATTCGGATTACCCCATCAGCAAAATCAAGCACCTGGAGAGCACCAGGTTGCTCGACCAACTTTCTAACATAGTCTGTTACAGCCTGCTCTGGTGCAATTAGGACATCAACAGGCATATTGCTGTCAGAAAAAAGCAAATCTTTGTAGTCCTTATTGAAGTAGTTTCTCGCCCGTATTCTTGCTATTTTCTTGGGTGTATCAAAAATAGAATGAGCGACTTGGCAAGCGACTATGTTTATTTCATCACTATTAGTGACTGAGACCAGCATATCAGCATCCTCAATCCCTGCAGCGAGTAAAATGTCTGGATGACAACCAGTACCCGTTACTGTTCGAATATCATGATGATCTTGAATGAATTGGAGACGAGTCTCATCGAGGTCAATTAGGGTAATATCATGGTATTCCCTGGCTAAGTTTTCTGCCAAGGTTGATCCCACCTGCCCCGCGCCTATAATTATAATTTTCATTTTCTTCGATTGATTATAGCTTAATTAATCTAGCATAGTAGAAACCGTCATGCTCTTTTTCTTCAGGAAAAAGTTGCCGCCCAAATTCTGTCTCAACGCCCCAAGTCTCATTAATATTTAATATACTCGCATCTTTATGAGAAGTCATAAATTCCTTAATCACATTATCATTTTCCTCGGGCAATATAGAGCACGTAGCGTATAGAAAAACACCATTTTGTTTCAGGGTAGGCCAGAGAGCAGATATTAATTGTAATTGTCTCGTAGCTAAATTAGTAATATCAGATGCTTTTCTCAATAACTTTATATCTGGATTTCGTCTGATCACTCCGGTTCCCGAGCAAGGCGCATCTAGTAAGATTCTGTCAAATGGTATACTGTTCCACCAAGTATCAACATCACAGATGTCTGCTGCGAGCAAGTTGGGTTCTAAACGCAGCCTCTTCGCATTTGCTTTAACTTTTTCAAGCCTACTCTTGCTGATATCGATTGACAAAAGGGATTTGATATTTGGTTGTTGTTCAAGAATATGACATGTTTTGCCGCCTGGAGCGCAGCATGCATCCAGAACTAACTGCCCACTCTTTATATCTAAGAGGGGAGCTGCAAACTGAGCAGCTTCATCTTGGACGCTTACCGCTCCATCGCCAAAATTGGGAACTGTATCAATATGGATAGGTTCAATGATGCGAATTCCAACGGGGCTATATTTTGTACTAATTGATTTAATAGAGAGTTTATCTAATGTTTTTAAGTAATTTTCTCTATCACCAAATTGATTATTAATACGCAATACTAATGGACCTGGGATATTATTATTGCTTATTATTTTCTTTGCCCTTGCCTCCCCCCAAGCGCGCTTAAACTTGATAACTAACCACTCAGGATGACTTTCTTGAATCGTGATATCAGTATTCAAAGATGCTAATATTTTTTTCTCATTTCGCTGAAACTCCCTTAATACAGCATTCACCAAACCTTTCGCCCAACTTCTTTTAATGTCGTCACACGCCGCTACGGTTTCATAAATAATTGCATGGCTTTGAATTCTCATCCGCATCAGTTGATAAATTCCCACCGTTAAGAGGGCATGAATAATAGGTTGTTTTAATGCTAATGACTTACGCATTAGTTTATTGAGGATCGCCTCAATTTGTATATGCCATCTTGTGCACCCGAAACAAATTTCTTGCAACATTGCCTGGTCTTTTATCGCTACTTTTGTTTTGATTTCACTGAGACTTTCAGTTAAGGATTTTCCATTTAGAATATTAGAGATAACATATGCTGAGGCGGCTCTCATTGAGGGGATTGCTTTATTAAATGTTTTAGTTTTCAAAAACGCATCCAACAGTGAAAAAAGATTTTCTTGATTTCAAAATTTCTTTGAATGACATTTTTGTTTTTCCAGGCATTTGTAAATTGGTTATAAGTAATTTACCGATATTACATTGCACAAGCAGACCCTCGTTATTTGCCGATAATATTTCACCCGGTTTAGCGGTTTCACTCGAATATTCCGTTAGATCTATGGCCTTTGCGACCCACACTTTTAATCTTGTATTTTTAAAATTTGAAAACATTACAGAAGTTGGATTGAATGCTCGAATTCTTCTCTCAAGAGTCATAGCGCTGTCGAACCAGTTTATTTGGCGCTCATTTTTCTTTATTTTATGTGCGTAACTAACCTCAACTTTGTTTTGACGGGCAGGATCCAAGTCATTAAGATTTATTTTAGTTAAAACTTTTAGAAGTAGCGTTGGTCCTAGAGACATCATTTTTGATTCGAGGCTTCCAGCGGAATCGTTAGTATCAATATCACATTCACTCGTAGCTAGTATTGGCCCGGTGTCAAGACCCGCATCCATCTGCATAATGGAAACACCGGACTTCTTGTCTCCCGCCTCGATAGCTCTTTGGATCGGTGCTGCGCCTCTCCATCGTGGCAATATTGAAGTGTGAACGTTAATGCACCCATAGCGTGGAATATCTAAAATTGCTTTTGGTATAATTAGCCCATATGCGACTACGATCAAAATTTCGGGAGCCAATTCTCTCAAAAAATTTATTTCAGTAGAGTTATTCAATGAATTGGGCTGTCTCACTGTCAGATTATTTTCTAGCGCTACCTTTTTGACTGGACTTGAAAGCTCTTTTCTTCCTCTGCCTGATGGACGATCGGGTTGAGTATAAATACAAACGACTTCATGATGAAAATTTTCCAATAGCGTTTTTAAGTGCTCAGCCGCAAAAGGAGGTGTTCCAGCAAAAATTATTTTCAAATTTCAATCTCTCAGTTTGCTTTATTTTTCTTCATTTTCTTTCGAATTAATTGCCTTTTTAGTGGGGAGAGGTAGTCAACAAACAATTTCCCATTGAGGTGGTCAATTTCATGTTGGATACATGTCGCCATCAAACCGGTGTACTCTGCTTTAAAAATATCACCATTGGCATCAGAAGCAGTAATGATAACGACGGATGGTCTTTCAATATTTTCTTGAACTCCGGGTATTGAGAGACATCCTTCAGTATATTCGGACAGAGTTTCGTCGACTATGGACATTTCTGGATTGATAAATATTTGTGGGTCTGAATAATCTTCAGAGAGGTCTATAACAATTATTCTTGAATGGATATCCACTTGCGTAGCCGCCAAACCTATCCCTTTGGCGTCCTTCATTGTCTCCAACATATCATTTATTGTTAATCTTAGATTTTGATCAAACTTTTTTACAGTCTTTGCCTGTTGCCTGAGATTAGGATTGGGGTACTTGAGAATTTGAAGTATTGACATGATTCTTGGGATTTACCCTAAGCAATAAAGAAACCCTTTCATTATATAGTATGGAAATATACCGATGCCATACCAATCGGGATTGAAAGTTATCTCCAAACAACCTTTTGAGGGCTAAAAACCATGTTAGTTTTCTTTGTTGCAGAAGCATATTCTATAAGGTAGTCTCCACTCTTTTGAGAGGAAAATGTTATGTCACAACCGTTTGTATCTGTCTTGATGGGCTCTGACTCAGATCTTCCAATTATGGAGGCGAGTTTTGAGATTTTACGTAAGTTTGAGATTCCCTTTGAAGTAAAGGTTACTTCTGCGCACAGGACACCAAAAGCAACACATGATTTTGTCACTGATGCTGATCAGAGAGGTTGTGTAGCTTTTATTTGCGCTGCGGGAATGGCCGCTCATCTGGCTGGCGCAGTCTCAGCGACTACCCTAAAGCCTGTTATTGGGGTGCCTATAAATGGATCTCTGGATGGTTTAGACTCACTTTTATCGACAGTTCAAATGCCAGGTGGGATACCAGTGGCAACAGTTGCAATTGGTAAGGCAGGAGCCAAAAATGCAGCTTATCTTGCAGCGCAGATCATAGGCGTTTCTAATCCAGGAATGCACCAAAAGCTCATAAAAGAGAGGGCTGATAATGCGGCCTCTATCATTGCTAAGGATGCAGCCCTGCAAGAATCTTTAAAAAAGTAAATAGTTTATATGAGTTATGCTCAGGAGGATTCACTGCTAACCAAAGCAGTAAACATTCTCAAAAAAAATGGAGTAATAAGTTATCCGACTGAGGGAGTCTGGGGGCTTGGTTGTGATCCTCTTTCGAGACATGCAGTAAATCGAATTTTGTCGTTAAAAAATAGAGCTGAGGCCAAAGGGCTAATATTAATTGGGTCTCGGCATGATCAATTTGCGAATTTGATTGAGAAATTGAGTGATGAACATCGAGTCAGATTTATGCAAAATCTGTCACGGCCCACAACATGGATTTTGCCAACTAACAAAGAAATCCCTTGTTGGATAAGTGGAAACCATGAGTCTGTTGCCGTGAGAGTTACAGACCATCCAATTGCTCAAAAACTATGTTCTCATTTTGGACGGCCGATCGTCTCTACCTCATGCAATCCTCAGGGTGTTCAACCAGCAATTAATCAACAACAGGTGATTGATTACTTTGGAGACAAAGTCGACTTCATAGTCCCTGGCGATGTCGGGAATCCCGGCAGTGTAAGTGATATTATTGAACTTACTTCGAATAAGGTTATTAGATTAGGTTAAATAGTGGATAAAAAAGCAGTTAAAAATTATTTTATAAGCCTGCAAAACGAGATTTCTACTGCGCTTAAATCAGTGGACAACAAGGAATTTTTCGTGGACAAATGGGACCGACCTGAGGGTGGTGGTGGAGAGAGTCGGATTTTTGCGGATGGAGATCTAATTGAAAAAGGAGGTGTGAATTTTTCGCATGTTCTTGGCGAGACTATGCCTTCTGCCGCCACTGCTAAAAGACCTGAGTTACTTGGTGCATCTTGGGAAGCGATGGGGGTATCCCTCGTAATTCATCCTGAAAATCCTCACGTTCCAACTGCACATATGAACGTCCGATTTTTCTCTGCTAAAAAAGAGAGCTCTGAGACATGGTGGTTTGGTGGAGGATACGATCTAACGCCGTATTACGGATATGTGGATGATTGCACTCATTGGCACAGTACAGCAAAAAAAGTTTGCGATGAATTTTCGGAAGATTTATATAAAAAGTTTAAGAAAAATTGTGACGATTATTTTTTTCTCCCACACAGAGATGAACCGCGTGGAATCGGCGGGATCTTTTTCGATGATTTCGATGAACTCGGATTTGAAAACAGTTTTAAATTCACTCGATCTTTGGGGAGCTCATTTCTTGATGCGTATATGCCAATTGTTAAAAGACGAAAAAATACAGTCTACGGAGATATTGAGAGAAACTTCCAGTTATACCGAAGAGGTAGGTATGTTGAATTTAATTTATTGCGTGATAGAGGAACTTTGTTTGGACTGCAGAGTATGGGAAGAACGGAGTCCATTCTGATGTCAATGCCACCACTTGTGAAATGGGAATATGACTGGAAACCTTCAGAGGGATCCAAAGAGAAAGACCTTTATGATTTTTATTTAAAGCCTAAAAATTGGGTAGAACAATGAAAAGATTTGCCGTATTTGGTAATCCTATAAAACATAGCTATTCCCCGATAATACATTCATTGTTTGCCGAGCAGTTTGGTTTTGAAATTTGTTATGAAAAATGCTTGATAAATAAGGATGAATTTGTAGCCGAGGTAGAAAAGTTCTTTGACGATGGAGGTATGGGCCTCAATATCACTGTTCCTTTTAAACAAGAGGCTTATAGCTTTTTAAGTAATTTGACCGAAAGATCAACAGAAGCTGGCTCGGTGAATACGATAAAAAAGGATTATAACGGCAACCTGTGTGGCGATAATACTGATGGTTTAGGTTTAAAGGTTGATTTAGTGAAAAATTTAAAGTGGAACTTAAGCAATAAAAGGGTGTTAATCATAGGAGCTGGAGGGGCTACACGAGGTATTTTAAGAAGCTTGTTTAGCCTCAATCCAAGCCAAATAGTTATTGCTAATCGAACTCCTGGCAAAGTTTTGTCGTTGCTTTCTCATTTTAAGAGTTTACATAATTTGAGTGGATGTTCCCTGGACAACTTACATAAAGAAGCTCCGTTTGATATTATTATTAATGCGACTAGTGCAAGTTTGAATAATGAAGATGTTTTTCTGTCTGATCGGATAATAAGTGAGGACGAGTTTTTTTGTTATGATTTAGCTTATTCGGACTCATTGACACCATTTCTTGATTGGGGTCTTAAGAGAGGTGCTCAGATTTCTGATGGAATCGGTATGCTAGTCGAGCAGGCCGCAGAATCTTTCTCTATTTGGTTAGACAAGGCTCCACAGACTGAAAGTGTAATAAAGTATTTAAAAAATAATTATTAAATTTTCTTTAACCAAAATCTTTAATGTATTTATTCTTTAAGTTCACATAATTGCTTGTAGAGTATTTGAAAAAGGCTCTTTCTTTTTCGGTTATGGTGCGTAGCTTTCTGCACGGATTCCCAGCATATACATATCCTGCTTCTAATGTTTTGCCAGGGGGCACTAAAGCTCCAGCACCCACAATAGTGTGTTTGTCTACAACCGTCCCATCATTGATGATGGCACCATTGCCAATTAAAACCTCATTTTTAATGATGCATCCATGTAATATAGCCCCATGGCCAACAATTACATCGTCGCCTAGGTCTAATGGCCATCCGTCCTCATTAAACACAGACGCATGAGTAATATGAAGGACCGCGTTGTCTTGGATGCATGTTCGATCCCCGATTTTTATTCTATGCATGTCCCCTCTAATAACTGCCCCTGGCCAAACTGAAACGTCATCACCTAACCTGACATTTCCTATAACTGTTGCGAGTCTATCGACAAAAACACGTTTGCCAAGAATGGGTGTTTGGTTTTCAAATGTGCGAATAGGGTGATCCATTTCGGTTTGCTCCGTATAATGCCTACACTGGCGGTTATGACTTTATGAAATTTTTAACAAAAAAAAGATTCATTGCGGGGGTAGTTTGCCCCAAGTGTGGGCTATTAGACAAGCTGGTGACTTTTTCGAAAGACAATGTGAATTATAGGGAATGTGTAGTTTGTGGTTTCAAAGACGAGATACGTATTTCATCATCACCCAATGAGTTAACAACCCGCGTAAACGTCAGTCAAAACCAAAAAGATCATGAAGTTAGTCCGGTGAGATTCGTTGATCCAAAATGATTGAATATCCATTCAGTCACTTACGGTGCAAAATTTGGCAAATGTTAAGTATCACGCGGGATTTAATCGCTTTTTGGCTAGTGATTCGTATATAGAAATGATATTATATTGAAGTTAATTAGTAGAGCAGATACTACAATGTAACTTGCTTTGCAAACTAGCCTGACAAATCTTAGAGATAGCTCAAATGAAAAAGCAAATTTTGCGTCACTACAATGCATTCCTGGCTTTCATCTTTTCCTGCCTGACATCGATAGGCGTGGCGGCTGAAAGCGGCCTTTGGAACCTCAACATGCCGCGCGGAGTTACTGAAGTTAGTAAGTCTGCATATGATGTTCACATGCTGATGATGTATGTTTGCATAGCGATAGGGGTCGTCGTATTCGGATTTATGTTCTATGTTATGTACGCTCATAGAAAATCGCGAGGGGTCAAGGCGGCAAACTTCCACGAAAATTTTACGGTAGAGGTAATATGGACAATAGTGCCGGCGATAATACTTTTGGGTATGGCATTTCCTGCGACTACCTCACTGTTAAAAGTGTACGACACAGAAAATCCTGACATCGACATAAAAGTAACTGGATATCAATGGAAATGGCAGTACGAATACATTGGGGAAGGAATAAAATTCATGAGTGAGCTGCGTACGTCACAAGATGAGCAGTACGGGAGAGCAGCGAAAGGAGAACACTATTTAAGGGAAGTAACACAGCCATTAGTGATCCCAACTAATAAGAAAGTTCGCTTCCTCATTACCGGTAACGATGTGATCCATAGCTGGTGGGTTCCCGATTTTGCGGTGAAACGAGATGCTATACCAGGATTGTTTACTTCGGCTTGGGCAAAAACAGATCAACCAGGTGTTTATGTTGGAGCGTGCACAGAATTATGCGGTAAAGATCATTCAAGAATGCCTGTTGTTGTAGAGGTCAAGGAAGAAGCAGATTATTACGAGTGGCTTGCTGGAAAAAAGGCGGAGGCAGTACTTTATGAGTCCACAATAGGGAAAAATTGGTCAGACTCTGAACTGATGGCAAAGGGCGAGGAGATATACGGTATTTCCTGTGCAGGTTGTCATCAGGCCCAAGGAGAGGGTATAGCAGGAATATTCCCATCTTTGGTTGGCAGTTCAATTGTAACAGGACCCGTTGAAGATCATATAGGTATTCTTATTAACGGAGTTGCAGGATCTGCAATGCAGTCGTTCGCAGACCAATTGTCTGAAGTGGACATTGCCGCGGTTATTCACTACAAACGAAATTCTTGGGGGAACAATATGAATGATACTGTTCAACCTTTAGATATTCTTAATTATAAGCAATCACGTTAGAGGTATTTTTTAGATGGCACACGGACCCTCCGAAAACTTTTTTACAAGATGGTTTTTCAGCACCAATCATAAGGATATAGGGACACTATACCTTTGGTTTAGCTTTGCAATGTTTCTGCTCGGTGGAGCTTTTGCGATGATCATTCGGGCTGAACTTTTCCAGCCAGGTATGCAACTGATAAAGCCAGAGTTCTTTAACCAAATGACAACGATGCACGGGCTGGTAATGGTTTTTGGTGCGATCATGCCCGCTTTTGTTGGTTTAGCTAACTGGTTAATTCCCATGATGATAGGTGCGCCTGATATGGCTCTACCGAGAATGAACAATCTAAGCTTCTGGATCTTGCCATTTGCTTTTACCATTTTAGTTGCGACACTTTTTATGGAGGGCGGTGGGCCTAATTTTGGTTGGACGTTTTATGCGCCTCTTTCAACTACTTACGCTCCTGATACGGTTAATTACTTTATTTTTGGTGTGCATCTGATGGGCGCGTCATCAATTATGGGATCTATTAATATAATAGCGACCGTCATGAACATGAGAGCGCCAGGTATGACTTACATGAAGATGCCATTGTTTGTCTGGACTTGGCTAATTACAGCATTTTTACTTGTGGCGGTTATGCCGGTTCTTGCGGGCGCAGTCACGATGATGCTTATGGATATTAACTTTGGCACAAGTTTCTTTGATGCCGCTGGCGGTGGTGATCCAGTTCTTTTTCAGCATGTGTTTTGGTTTTTCGGGCATCCCGAGGTGTATATTATAATTCTCCCAGCATTTGGCGTGGTTTCTCAAATCATACCAACGTTTAGTAGGAAGCCTCTGTTTGGCTATTCTTCAATGGTCTATGCGACCGCAGCCATAGCGTTTTTGTCCTTTATAGTATGGGCGCATCACATGTTTACGGTTGGTATGCCAATAGCAGGCGAGCTATATTTTATGTACGCGACTATGCTGATTGCTGTGCCTACAGGCGTAAAAGTTTTTAATTGGATTACAACAATGTATAAAGGCGCTCTCACATTCGAGACACCGATGCTGTTTTGTATTGCATTTGTAATATTATTCACGTTTGGTGGTTTTACAGGAATGATGCTGTCGATAGCAGCAGCAGATACCCAGTACCACGACACGTACTTCGTAGTAGCTCACTTTCATTACGTTATGGTTGCAGGAGCGGTGTTCAGTGGAACAGCTGCGATATATTATTGGCTGCCAAAGTGGTGTGGTCGTATGTACGATGAAACGATGGGTAAAGTACAATTTTGGCTCGCGTTTATCGCCTTCAACATAACTTTTATGCCGCAACACTTCCTCGGATTGGCGGGTATGCCAAGAAGATACTCAGATTATGGCCTTCAGTTTGCTGATTGGAATATGGTTTCAAGCATTGGTGCCTTCATGTATGGTGGAGCGCAACTTCTGTTCTTATTTAACGTTATAAGAACAATCGGTTGGGGAAAGCCTGTGGAGGACCCAAAAGTCTGGGAAGGTGCTGATGGGTTGGAATGGACTCTACCTACACCGCCACCCTTTCATACGTTTTCAACGCCTCCTGTCGTAAAATAGGTATTATCTTTAATGAATGGAGCATCACACAAGCCAGTCATCATCAAGTCGATTTTCGCCGCAATAGTGATGTTCTTGTTTGCAATCTTTGTGTTGCCTCCTCTCTATGATTTGTTCTGCGAAATAACAGGTATAGGCGGCAAGACTTCAGGACCTTATCAGGCAGAAAGGCTTACTGTTGACGAAACGAGATTAGTTGAGGTGCAATTTGTGGTGGCTAATAATGCGACGATGCCTTGGGAATTTTATCCTGTGAAGGAGAAAGTTTTTATTCATCCTGGGGAGCCAAAAGAAATTTCATATTACGCAAAAAATTTAACAGGTAAGGATATGATCGGGCAAGCAATACCTAATATTCTACCCAATAATGCCGCTGATTATTTCCATAAGACAGAATGTTTCTGTTTTAACAACCAACCATTGAGCGCGGGAGATGATGCTGAATTAATGGTCAGGTTTATCATAGATCCAGATCTGCCCAAAAGTGTAAACACCGTAACACTGTCGTATACTATTTTTGACATCACCGATCGAGTTACCGATCTTCAAATGACACAGCTGTAGAGGGAGATATTATGGCTGAACAAGGCAATTATTACGTTCCCGAGCAGAGCAAACTTCCGCTTCTTGCGGCTTTGGGAATGGGAACTATGGGTTTTGGTGCGGCTACTTGGGTTATAGACGGTCAATCTGCGACCGTCTTTGTTATTGGTTTAGCCATATTAGCAATAGTCATGTACAAGTGGTGGAGTATCGTTATAGAAGAAAACATGAGAGGGATGGTTAGCGATCAGTTAAAACATTCCTATGTTTTGGGGATGCTCTGGTTCATTTTTTCAGAAGTTATGTTTTTTGCAGCCTTCTTTGGCGCATTATTTTATGTTCGAGTCCTTGTGAATCCGTGGATTGGTGGAGAGGCCGCAATCACTCTTTTTGACGATACGCCTACAGATGCTTCTGTAGCAAATTCTGAATTACTTTATCCAGGATATGAATCTACATGGCCGCCGCTTATAACCCCAGACCAGGCTGCAAATGGAGAGTCTGCTAAGTTCGTTGGCCCAGATCAAGCAATGAGTTTCCCAGGGTTCAGCAATTGGCAGAGGATATTAGCTTGGTTGCCTTTGTGGAATACGATAATTCTTTTAACCTCAAGTTACACGGTAAACATTGCTCATCACGCTTTGAAAGAAGGTAACAGAAAAATATTTATTCGCTGGCTAGGCATTACAGTTTTTCTTGGAGGGGTATTTCTTGTGCTTCAGGCTGAAGAGTATATCGAGGCATACCAGCATATGGGTCTCACCTTAGACTCAGGCATTTACGGGACAACTTTCTTTCTGTTAACAGGCTTTCATGGCGCTCATGTTACTCTAGGAACCATAATGCTGCTGGTCTCATTTTTAAGAGGATTGAAAGGCCATTTTAAAAATGATGATCATTTTGGTTTTGAGGCTGCTGCTTGGTATTGGCACTTTGTCGATGTTGTTTGGGTGGGACTATTTCTAGTCGTCTATGTATTTGACTAAATTACATTAATTTTTTGGTGCAACTGTATTTTCCGGGTGTAACTTCTTATCCCAGGGAGCACTGCTTGTTAAGTGACCGGTATATGAACCAATAAAAATTGTCAGCAACAACAATGTTGCAAAAATGACTCGCAACCAAAGAAGTCTTAAGAGTCGCTTTTTAGAACTACCAAGGTCCTTAACTAGAAAGTTTAGTCCTCCAAACAGACTAGCTACCACCCCAATAAAAAGAAGCACTATAATTGTTTTAAATAACATCGCATGCCTATAAAAATTATTTGGTTTATTTAGGATAAATATGACTGACCATTATAAAATACGCTTTCAATGGAATATCACGCCTAAATTACTGCTTTTTTCCGTTTTCTTATTTCCTTTGCTCGTTTATCTTGGCCTCTGGCAACTTGAAAGAGCGGAGGAAAAAACTGCCATCCTTGAGAGGTATGACAATAATAGGTCTAAGAAGACCATTAACGTTACTGAGCTCGATGACGAATCGGATCTTCAATATCGACCTGCGTTTGTAATTGGTACCTTAATCAGTGGTCAGCGTATATTTCTGGATTATAAAGTCAAGCATGGAAAACCAGGATACGAAGTATACGAACATTTAGTCTTTAAAGATCTCCGTGACAGGTCTGACAAGGCGTTACTAGTTAATAGGGGTTGGATAAAGGCATCACTTAATAGAGAGATACTTCCGGATGTAAAGTCCATAGAGTCTATTCAAAAGTATAAAGGCACATTATATAAAAGATTGAAAGGCGGAATTTCTCTTGATGATGGGATAAGATCCCCAAAGTCATGGCCAGTAAGACTAGGCTCTATTGATATTGAGAGAGCTAAGGATATCTTTGAATCGCGAAACTTTTTTAAATATCAGCTTCGACTAGATCAAGGATCTGTGGGGGCATTAGATGCAAGTTGGGAGACGGTTTCGGTGAAGCCAAGCAAACACTTCGGATATGCAATTCAATGGTTTGTTATGTCATTCGTGTTGTTAGTTATGACATTTGTTGCGAATTCAAATGTCATCGTATGGGTGACATCTCGTTTCATGAAATAAAGTACTTTTTGTTTAAGAGATAAATATGGAAGCAGAAAAAATAAAAAACCGAGGGTCGCTAATACAAATCTGGTTAATGTTTCTGATTATCGGTGGGGTTTTAGCCTCGGGTTTTCTTCTAATTCCTGACACCGAGGAAGATCGTCAAAAGATTATGTCACTTCTTGGTACAACCAACACTGGCGAAATTGTTAGTCCTACTGTTGACTTTTCCTCGCTATTTGCTCTCCCTCCTTCTGAAAGTCCTAAGTGGAAGATTATTGTAGTAAATCCTGGTAAATGTGAAGTCACCTGTGTTGATATGACCTACAGTATGAGACAAGTTCATATGTTGTTAGGCAAGTCGACACGAAGGGTTGAGAGATTTTTATTAACTGATCTTTCGGTAATTTCAGATACGACGCTAGAAGCCATAAAATCAGTCAATCCATTTCTGAATATTACTGGGTTGGATTCAAGTGAGTTAAAGCAAATTATAGGTACAAGTACTGCTGGATGGGATATGCTGAGCCCAAGGTATTTTGTGCTCACGCCAGATTTTAAAGCTACCCTTTTTTATACAGCTGATCATGATCCAAATGGATTACTAGATGACGTAAAACATCTGCTAAAATATTCACCCATGCGATAAGCAAACAACCAATAGGCTTCCTAATACTCCTATAATGAATGAATCTGAAATAACAATACGAGACGCGAGCTGGCGCGACTATTTGGAGTTATGCAAACCGAATGTTGTTGGCTTGATGCTTGTAACGTCAATCATAGGAATGATGTTGTCTGTAAAAGAGATGGTTCCAATATTGACATTAGTTTTTGGAAATCTTGGGATAGCACTTTGTGCGGCTTCCGCTGCAGTCATTAATCATGTTGTTGATAGACATGTTGACGACAAGATGGCTCGCACTATCGGTCGGCCGGTGGCTGATGGGCGAGTCAAGCCATTTGAAGCAATGATATTTTCCGCTTCAATGTGTCTCTTAGGCGTGTTGATACTGTATCTATACACAAATGTCTTGACTATTTGGTTAACATTAGCCTCGCTTGTCGGATACGCGTTTGTTTACACGATGTTTTTGAAAAGAGCCACACCACAAAATATTGTTATTGGAGGATTAGCTGGAGCCGCACCTCCTCTTCTTGGTTGGACAGCTGTGACTGGCGAAATTCATCACAATGCTCTTTTGTTAGTTTTAGTAATTTTTGCCTGGACTCCCCCGCATTTTTGGGCTCTAGCGGTCCATAGAAAAGACGAATATGAGAAGGTTGGAATTCCAATGTTACCAGTGACTCATGGAGAGCGGTTTACGAAGATAAATATTTTGTTGTATACACTGCTACTTTTGATCGTCACTACTTTGCCATATCTCACGGGAATGTTTGGTTTGCTCTACCTGATTGGAGAAATACTTTTGGGATTGATATTTTTGTATTGGGCATTTGTAATGTTGGTAAACAAAGATAAGGACGCAGGGATTAAAACCTTTAGGTACTCAATAACATATCTCGCGATTCTCTTTGTTTTAATGCTTGTTGATCACTATCTTTTTCTAATCTGATAACCGGTGTATAGATTATGTTAAGTCAAAAATCAGGGATTCGATTAACCGTATTCGGAGTACTTTGCTTCATCGCTTTGGTCGTAGTTGGCTTTGTATGGAAAATGAATCAACCTGTTGTTATGAAAAAAGAGCAGTTACAGGCCAATGGCGCAATTGTCCTTGATACGCCAAGAATTTTTAGCGATTTTGAATTAATCGACCACTTGGGTCAGAGATTTTCTAAGGAGCAACTTATAGGGAAGTGGAGTATGGTATTTTTTGGCTTTACTCAGTGTCCTGATTTCTGCCCTACTACACTTGCTATTTTGAATGATACTTATGACAAATTGAAAGAATCAGAAAAAGATAAGTTGCAGGTAGTCTTAATTTCCTTGGATTCAGAGAGAGATACAGTTGAATCGCTGTCTGAGTACATCCCCTATTTTAATTCTGATTTTATTGGTGTTACGGGGAATAAGCACTATATAAAAAGATTCGCTAGTGAGGTAAATATTGCATATAACAGAGTATATTTAGATGACGACGAATATACGCTTGACCATAGCACGCAAATATTATTAATCAATCCTAAAGGCGATTATCATGGGTTTTTCAAGGTGCCGCATACTCCAGAAAAACTCCGACAGACATGGCGCTCAATAGCCTATATATTTTAATATGAAGCAAGCGCTTTAAATTAGTTTGTCTGTTTTACAAGATACGCAGGTTCCAAAAATTTCTATTTGTTGGCGCTCTGAAGCGAAGCTTAATCTACCAGCTATTGACTTGATCTCATTATCAACTTCAGAACTCGATACCTCAGCAACCCTTTTGCACTCATTGCATATCATAAAAAAGTTGCTTCGAGTGCTTGATGGGAAGGGACATCCAATGAAAGCATTTAACGCTGAAATTTTAGTGACAAGTCCAAGCCTCATAAGGAATTCGATTGCGCGATAGACTGTTGGTGGATCAACTGATTTATTCGTTTTTCTAGAGAGGATACTTTTAAGTTCGTAGGCCCCAAGGGGCACAGAGTTTTCCCATATGATTTCAAAAACTAAGCGTCTCAACGCTGTAAAGTTTTGATTTTCAGCCATGCATAATGATTCAGCGTGCTTAATAGCGGCAACTATGCTTTTTTGACGATTACTTTCCTGAAATACTAAACTGTAATTCGTAAGCATGAGCTAAAAAATGTTATAGTATAACATAATAACCAAAATTCTAATTTTCCGTTTTAAAATGTTATATTATAACAAATTAATTGCATTAGCGACTTTATATGTTGCTTACTAAGATCACTTTCTCATAAATAAATAACGAGCAGGAAAAATTTGTTTCATAAGTCGAATATACCTATCATTACTGACTTACAGATAGAATTAAGCAAATAATTATGGGTGTAAAGCCAGTAGTTCTTGTAGATGGGTCGTCTTATATCTACCGTGCGTATCATGCTCTTCCTCCTCTAGTGAGTTCAAAGGGAGTTCCAACGGGCGCTGTAAAAGGTGTCATAAATATGATTAGAAGGCTTCAGAAAGATTATCCTGATAGTCACATTGTCACGGTGTTTGATGCAAAAGGGAAAACCTTTCGTGACGACTTGTATGATCAATACAAAGCCAACCGTCCTGCTATGCCAGACGATTTAAGAGTGCAGATACAGCCGATATATTCGATAATTGAAGCGATGGGTTTGCCATTATTAATGATTGATGGTGTAGAGGCAGATGACGTCATCGGAACACTTGCGAAAAAAGCGTCAGATAGCAACATTAAGGTTATTGTTTCCACCGGAGATAAGGATCTTGCTCAGATTGTTGATAATAATATCGCATTAGTGAATACAATGACGGATCAATTTCTTGATTCGCAAGGAGTGAAAGATAAATTTGGAATACCACCTGAGTTAATTATTGATTATCTCGCTCTATTGGGTGATAAGTCAGATAATATTCCCGGCGCACCTGGTGTTGGAGAAAAAACAGCCCTTGCGCTTTTGACATCTCTAGGAAATATTAAAAATATATATCAAAATTTACATTTAATCCCAAATCTAGCAATTAGAGGTGCCAAAGCACTCCCAGATAAACTCTTGGAGAATCGCTCTTTAGTCGAATTGTCATACACACTTGCAACCATAAAGACGGATGTTGAGACAGACTTTGATATTTATGATATCCCGATGGTGTCTCCTAAGGAGGAGTTACTTTTTGAGATATTTACTGATTTAGAATTCAAAAATTGGTCTAAAGAGTTAGATGAAAAATTGAAGTCCAAAGGTAAAAATGAAGATGTGTTTGAAAATCTGCAAGAACTACCCAGTTCTCTAGTTCCTAAAGATCACAATATTGAAACTGAGTATGAAACTGTTTCAACGGTTCACGATTTAAAAAGATGGATTAAAAAAATCAATGATATTAAGTTTCTTGCTATCGATACTGAGACTGATAGCTTAGATTACATTTCTGCTAATCTAGTAGGGTTATCTATTGCTGTCGAAGCTGGAAAAGCAGCTTATATACCAATTGGTCATAGTTATCTCGGCGCGCCGGATCAACTCGACAAAAAATTAGTAATCCGTGAATTAAAACCGGTTTTAGAAGACGTTAATATTAAAAAAGTGGGCCAAAATATTAAATTTGATATGAGTATCTTCCATCAACATGGTATTCATTTAAAGGGCATCAGTCATGACACTATGCTGGAGTCTTATGTAATTGATTCTGTTGCTACACGCCATGATATGGATAGTCTGGCCCAAAAGTACTTAGAAATTAAAACTGCAAGTTTTACTGATATCGTAGGGAAAGGAGCAAAGCAAATCACGTTTGATCAAGTGGAAATTGACCAAGCCACAAACTATGCTGCCGAGGATGCGGATGTAACATTAAAACTGCATGAAACGCTTTGGCCAAGAATTCAATCAGATTCTAATTTAGCATTTGTGTTTGAACAGATTGAAGTTCCACTAATCAGTGTACTCTCTCGGATAGAGAGAAAAGGTGCTCTTATAGATTCAGATTTACTATTCGAGCAAAGTTCAGAACTCGCGGTGAAATTATCTAGTATAGAGCAAGAGGCATGGCAGCAAGCAGGAGAAGAGTTCAATTTATCTTCCCCCAAACAGATTGGAGAGATTCTATTTACCAAACTTCAGATTCCTGTGATTAAAAAAACAGCAACAGGTGTACCGTCCACTAGAGAAGAGGTATTACAAGAGCTTGCTTTGAATCATTCGTTGCCAAAAATATTGCTCCAACATCGTGGTCTTTCAAAGTTAAAGTCGACATATACCGACAAGTTACCGGTTATGATTAATAAAAGAACCAAACGAATTCACACGTCTTATAATCAGTCAGGTACAGCTACTGGAAGACTCTCTTCATCTGATCCAAACCTACAAAACATACCAATAAAAAGCGACGAAGGGAGGCGAGTTAGACAAGCCTTTATAGCAGCTCCCAATTGCAAAATTGTTGCTGCTGATTACTCGCAAATTGAATTAAGAATTATGGCGCATCTTTCTGAAGACAAAAATTTGATAAATGCGTTTCAGCTAGGCAAGGACATTCATTCTGCGACTGCCTCAGAGGTTTTTTCAGTTGATGCGGATTCTGTCTCGGCCGAACAAAGAAGGAGTGCTAAAGCAATTAATTTCGGATTAATTTATGGGATGTCCGCGTTTGGTTTATCAAAGCAGTTAGGCATTAATAGAAATCAAGCTGCTGAGTATATTGCGATGTACTTTGATAGGTATCCTGGAGTTCGGATCTATATGGATGAAATTCGGAAGTTAGCTGCGGCTCAAGGATATGTCGAAACTTACTTTGGACGACGCCTTTATCTGCCAGAAATTAATTCGTCTAATGGGATGCGTCGGCAAGCTGCTGAAAGAACAGCGATTAACGCGCCAATGCAAGGCACTGCAGCTGATATTATTAAATTAGCCATGATATCCGTTGATAGCTGGTTGCTAGACTCGAAAATGGACAGTTCCATTATCATGCAGGTACATGACGAGCTGGTCTTAGAAGTTGCTGAGAATGAACTCTCAACTGTGCTGGAACAACTTGAGAAAAGGATGGCAAATGCCGCTAAATTAAAAATTCCGTTAGTTGTTGATCTTGGAATTGGTGATAATTGGGATCAGGCGCATTAAAAGTTCACATATTTTAAAAACTTTTGAACTTTTTAAAATCTTGGTGTCAAAGATAAAGCAACGCAAAGTTGCAATTTATCTCCCCCGAGAGATGTTAGTAGATGTTAGACCCCTAAGTAGCAAGAAGCTCCTGAATCATTGAGGATTCAGGAGCTCTCTTGTAAACCATGAGTTTATTTTCTCTTCAAACTCCTTTAGCCCTAGCTTGCTTTTAGATGAAAATAGTTGAACAGAAATACTTGGCAAGGACAATTCCGGATCTAGCGTAAAGTTTTTTACCTTCTCTAACGTAGTTTTTAACGCATTATTTTTTTGTTTATCGGCTTTTGTTAACAATATGTGAACTTCCAGATTTGTCTGAGAACTCCACATTAGTATCTGACGGTCATATTCTGTTAAGGGATGCCTGCTATCCATTAGTAGAATTAGACCACGTAAACTTTGGCGAAATCTAAGATACTCAGACAGACTTATATCCCACTTTCTTTTGACAGATAGTGGAACTTTGGCATAGCCATATCCTGGTAGATCTACCAATCGCTGATTTTCATTTAATTCAAAAAAATTTATTAATTGCGTTCGGCCTGGCGTCTTACTGGTTTTTGCAAGTTTCTTATTTTTTACCAATGTGTTCAGAGCGGTCGATTTTCCAGCGTTTGATCTACCTGCGAAAGCGATTTCGATTCCCTCATCTGGTGGGCATAATGATAATTTTTGGGCACTGGATAAAAAAGAGACTTTTTGAAAATTTACCATCATAAATTGCAATTTTTTAAGATTTGTTGGTTAGAAAACTGAGTCATATGTTATATAATGCCTCTGCGGGTGCAAGAACGCCAGTGACGCGTGTTATCACGTATATAGGCTGCCCTTTTAGATTTGGAAACATGGATGATTAAATATTATTTTCTCTTGATGGTTTCAGTAGTTTTGCTTTTATTTTCTGCATCATCGCAGTCTGCAGGAGATGCAGCTGCTGGAAAAAACAAAGTACTGGTGTGCGCTGGGTGTCATGGGTCAGACGGGAACAGCTTAGTCCCAAATTTTCCCAAAATAGCAGGACTTGGCGAAAAGTATATTACTGAACAGCTGAGATTAGTTAAATCAGGTGAGAGAATTATTATGGAGATGACTGGGATATTGGACCAATCATCAGACCAAGATTTACAGGACATGGCAGCTTACTACAATCAAAAGCAGAGAACGATTGCTGGGTCAAAAGAAATTGAGTTGATTGGAATATCGGACCCAGATAAAGCTTTGGCACTTGGCGAAAAAGTCTACCGAGGCGGAAATATTGCGAATGGTGTAGCTGCATGTACGGGGTGTCACTCTCCCTCAGGCAATGGAAACGGCCCTGCAGGATATCCGGCTTTAGGTGGTCAATATGCAGAGTACATTGAGAAGCAGCTTCTGGCATACAGAAGAGGTGAGCGAGCTAGTGGTAATAACGCTTCAATCATGCAAGGGGTAGCGGCGAATCTAAGCGATAAAGAAATAAAAGCGGTGTCAAATTATATATCGGGATTGAATTAATTCGATTTACTTGGGTCTTAATAAGCATGATTAAACAAATCCAAAAATTTCGTAAAATCGCTTTCATGGTGATATTTGCTTCTGTGGGCCTAAAAGCAGAGATGTTTGAAGCGGGAGTAGACTACGAAATTTTGCCACAAGTAATACGAACTGCTGATTCTTCTAAAATAGAAATCAATGAAGTTTTTCATTATGGATGTGTGCACTGCTACAACTTTGAACGAGCGATGAAAACTTGGGTCGAAGATTTAGAAGATGATGTAGATTTTCAGCGAACACCTGCTATATGGCATCCCAGCTTAGAGCCTTATGCGAGAGCATACTTTGTTGGAAGGTCTTTAAATGTTCTTGATAAAACTCATGTTGATTTGTTCGAAGCAATTCATGTAAGAAAGGAATCAATTCAATCTGAGAATGATATTGAGAAAATATTTTCTAAACATCGAGTTGAAGGTGAAAAATTTTCCAAAGCGTACAATTCATTTGGTGTTAATAGTCAGGTTAACCAGGCAAAATCTAGAATCAAAGGTTATCGGACACAGGGAACTCCCGAATTGATTGTTAATGGAAAATACCGAATAACAACGAGAATGGGGAAAGGTTTCGAGGGGATGTTGAGAATAGCTAGTTTCTTGATAGAAAAAGAAAGACAGCTGAAATCTTGATCTAACTCTTCTTGTTTTAACTTTTGAGTACGCTACCTCAAAACTAATCCTTCTTTATCAGGTGTTCATAAAATGAAGCCATCTTTAAAGCCAAATAGTGCAAACTTTTCCTCGGGGCCCTGCGCAAAGAGGCCTGGATATAATGTTGCAAATCTTGATGTATCCGCCTTGGGAAGATCCCATCGCTCGATAGTAGGGAAAGATTTGTTAAAAAGAGTGTGTGAAGAGACCTCCTCAGTACTAGGGTTACCAGACGATTACCGAGTTGGAGTTGTTCCAGCTTCTGATACAGGTGCATTCGAAATGGCAATGTGGTCAATGCTTGGGGAGAGACCGGTTGACCTTTGTGCATGGGAGTCTTTTGGTAAGGGATGGATTAATGATGCGGTTAATCAGTTACGGCTGTCGGAAATTTCTTTGTTTGAGGCAGACTATGGAGATTTACCTAAACTAGAACTAACCAATAGTGAAAATGATATCGTTTTTACCTGGAACGGGACTACCTCCGGTGTAAAGGTGCCAGACTCAGATTGGATTGATAGCAATCGTCGGGGGCTAACATTTTGTGATGCGACATCGGCAGTGTTTGCTATGGATATGCCTTGGGACAAGTTGGATGTTACTACATTTAGTTGGCAGAAGGTTTTAGGGGGTGAGGGAGCTCATGGCATGCTTATCTTAAGCCCAAGAGCCGTTGAACGTTTAGAAACTTACACGCCTTCTTGGCCTCTTCCTAAACTATTCCGATTGACCAAATCAGGGAAATTAATAGATGGGATTTTTTCGGGTCAGACTATTAATACTCCATCTTTATTATGCGCCGCAGACTATTTAGACGCATTGGAGTGGGTTAGATCTTTGGGTGGTATAAATGCAGCAATTAAAAAGTCAGAGGACAATCTAAGTGTTATCAAAGCCTTCGTCGATGAGAGAGAATGGATTAGCTTCTTAGCAAATAAAATTGAAACATTATCAAACACTAGTGTTTGTTTAAAATTAGATTTATCGGCAGAAAAAGTAAAGGAAATGACTAAATTGCTCGAATCAGAACAGGTTGCTTTCGATATTGGCTCCTACAGAGACGCGCCTGCGGGCCTTAGAATATGGTGTGGAGCAACAGTTGAGCAAGAAGACTTAATTTTGTTGATGCCATGGTTGGATTGGGCTTTTGAAAAGATTAAATAAATATAATAAATGAGATAAGTTAATGTTTAATATTAAGGTTTACAACTCGATAGCAAAATCAGGACTCAGTAAGTTTGATTCTAAAAAATTTAATATAAGTACTGAGGTCGTCGAGCCTCAAGCATATCTGATGCGAAGTCATAAACTACATGGTCAGCCTATTCCATCGTCTCTTGTGGCTTTAGCAAGAGCAGGTGCAGGAGTAAATAATATTCCGGTGGAGGAATATACAGAGAGAGGTATTGTTGTATTTAATACTCCTGGAGCAAACGCAAATGCCGTCAAGGAATTAATAGTAGCTAGTTTATTAATTGGATCGAGGGATATTATAGGTGGGATCGAATATGCTAATGCTTTGATAGGTATTAATGATTTTGCAGAAATGAACCGCTTGTTAGAAAAAGAAAAAAAGCGATTCGCAGGAGAAGAAATTTTTGGAAAGACTTTAGGGATTGTGGGATTAGGTGCAATAGGATCTATGGTAGCTAATTTAGGTTCCAGTTTAGGCATGAAAGTGATTGGTTATGATCCAGCCATCTCAGTAGAGACTGCATGGCAACTATCAAGTAAAGTAAAAAGAATGGATAGTTTAGAAACCTTATTAAGCCAATCTGATTTTGTCACACTCCATGTTCCAGCTATCCCGTCAACTAAGGATCTTATTAATAGTAAAAATCTCCGTAAGATGAAACCTTCAGCCAAGCTCTTAAACTTTGCCCGGGCAGAAATAGTGAACTTAAATGATTTAATTTATGCTATCGAAAACAAAGTAATTGGCGGATATATCAGTGACTTCCCAATGCCAGGGATGATTGGATTAAAAAATGTCCTATTGATGCCACATATTGGAGCGAGTACGAAGGAAGCAGAAGAAAATTGTGCGATAATGGCGTCAGAGCAATTAATTGATTTTTTAGAAAATGGAAACATTATAAATTCTGTGAACTTCCCCTCCACTGAAATGGCTCGTACTGACGGCACTCGGATAACCTTTACCAACGAAAACATTCCGAAAGTTCTTGGACAAGTCTTATCAGTCTTTGCTGACCTAAACTTAAATATTATAGATATGGTGAATAAAAGCCGAGGAGATATTGCTTATAATATTATAGATGTGGAGGGGAAAATTGATTTGGCTATTGATAGAAACATTGCAAATATAAGTGGAATAGTTAATGCCCGAAAGCTTTAAGAGTGTTCGTGATTCTACAATGCTATATTCATATGCATTTTAAGATAAAAATTATGAAATTATTGGTACAAATATGAGTAAGGTTTTACCAGTCATAGTAGGTTTTGGAGGATATAATTCTGCCGGTCGGAGTTCCTTCCATCAAGGGTTCAAACGCACGATTATAGAATCATTGAACGAAGAAGATAAGCGTAACACTATTTTGAGTCTTGCCTGTTTAATGGGCTTAGTCTCTTGGAAAGATGATACTTACATAAGTGCATCGGGTGAATTTTTAGATGAAGAAGAAGTTGTTAAAGCTTACGAGGGAATTGTGCTCGCAGGTACATTAATTCGTGAGATCGAGCATTTTGATAGCCGTGCTATTCCAGGGAATAAAAAAATCAACTTTTCCTCTGAAAAGAAATTAGTTTTTAAAATGTTGAAAAGAGATTTGCCCGAGTACCCCCCTAAAGATTGGAAGATAAAAATATTACCTAATTCGGAAGTAGAGGTTACCTCGAGTGGTAAAACCGAATTTTTTGTTTCCTCACGTTATGAACTGAGCTCAAAAGCTGCGGGGCAGTTACCTAAAGGGTTCTGCCCTGGGTCTTATTATACTTCGAGGTTTCATCCAAGGGGTTTGCAAATGGCAATACTCGGAGTGAATGATGCGCTCAATTCTGTGGGTATTCCGTGGGATCTCTTGAGTAAAAATCTTAGCCCAAATGAGTTGGGAGTCTACTCATCGAGCGTATTTGGTCAAGTAAATGAAGAAGCTTTCGGAGGGCTTTTTAAATCAAGATTAAGAGGAGATAGAACAACGTCAAAACAAGTTCCACTAGCCTTAAATTCAATGCCTGCAGATTTTATAAATGCCTATGTATTGGGGAATATAGGGCATACGGAGGCAACTACTGGCGCATGTGCTAGTTTCTTATATACGGTTAATAGCGCAATAAGAGATATTCAAGCAGGCCGATGCCGCTTAGCCGTTGTAGGTAATTCCGAAGCGCCGATCACTCCTGAGATGTCTGAAGGTCTGTCTAGTATGAGTGCTCTGGTTACAGAAGATGGATTAAAAAGAATAGACGGTTTGGATAAAGTAAACTGGCGATCCTCGAGCCGACCTTTTGGGGAAAATTGTGGATTTACCTTGGCCGAGGCTTCTCAATATATTATTTTAATGGACGACAAACTAGCACTGGAATTAGGGGCTATCATTTATGGAGCATTCCCGGGAGTCTTTGTAAACGCGGATGGCATCAAGAAATCCATATCTGCTCCGGGGCCTGGGAACTATTTATGTTTTGCAAGAGCAGTGTCATCAGCAATAAGTTTGCTTGGAGCAAAGAGTATTCAAAATAATAGTTTTGTTCACGCACACGGATCTAGTACGCCTGCCAATAGAACAACTGAATCAGAGGTACTAGATAGGGTGGCAGAGGCGTTTGATATTTTCGATTGGCCTGTGGCAGCAGTAAAATCATACGTTGGTCACAGTATGGCCGCTGCAAGTGGTGATCAGGTAGTTTCGGCATTGGGTACTTTTTCTTATCAGGTGATTCCGGGTATTAAAACCATTGACAGGATTGCTAAAGATGTCAGTCAAGAAAGATTGTCTTTTTTACTGCATGATAAAGATGTCAGCTCGAATCCAATGGACGTTGCCTTCATTAATTCCAAGGGTTTTGGAGGTAATAATGCAAGTGGTTATGTCATTTCTCCAAAGAAGTCGGAGGAATTATTGATGCTGAAATACTCAGATAAAGACTTTTCTAATTATTTAACTCGGCGGGAGGTCGCCCTAGAGAGAGCAAGCGTTTACCGAAAAAGCGCAGATCGAGGAGACTTGGATATCATTTATAAATTTGGTGAAGAGCAAATAGAAGATTCTAAAATTAAAATTTCAAAAAGTGGAATTAGTATTCCCGGTTATGAGAAAGATATTTCATTTGATGAGTAATCACTGATCACCAATTAAAGACAAAATAAAATTATCCAAAGATTTTACAAAGGCCAAATCAACTTCTCTGCCATGATTGATAATTATCGTTTTTGTTGAAAAATTCGTATTTTCTTTATTCTCATTTATTAGAAATTTCCCTCCATGTATCGCAACTAAACTTCCAGTGTTTCGGTCGATAATTGCACCCCCTGAGTTCCCTGCTTTTGAATCACAGTTATGTAATAGAATGCCATCGAGCTTTAAGATTTCGGAACGTGTTCTCTCGCATGGATTGTTTAATATTATTTTGTCAGAAAAGCTATCGAAGCCAATAGAGACTAAATTTACTTCACTCTTTCCAGTTTCTTTTAGCCTTATTCCCGGCGAGGACACACTATTTTTGATATAAAAAAAAATATAGTCATTGGCAGCCTTATCAATATCATTGTCAAGAGGAGAGTAATTAGTGTTTGAGATCTTATCAAAAGGTCTTTTATTAAATCGGCTATTACCTAATTTTAAAAAGCAGTTTTTATACCTCCTACCATTCTCTTTATCGAAAAGTGTGTGTGCAGCTGTTACAAAAATAGATCCTTTTTCTAATTCTCGAGGGGATAAAAGAACCTTTGTGCCAAGCCCACGGAGAACGTTATCACATTCAATTGTTCCAAAAGAGTCTGTTAGTTCAATCATTTCCTGCTCTAACTCTCGGTCGGATTTTGCATTATTGGAAATAATAGCCAAAAACGCGATCCAAATTATGAAACGAGTTTTTATGTAAGGTCTCCCCATTTTGATTGAATGATACTTAATGCCGCTAATGGTGCTGTCTCGGTCCGGAGTATTCTTGGGCCGAGCGAGATCGCGTCAAATCCAATTTCTTTTGCTATAGTTATCTCTTTCTTTGAGAAACCCCCTTCTGGACCTGAGGCTATTGAAATCTCATTTTTGACGGAACCGATTGATTTAAGAGTTTTATTGCACCCAGGCGTGAGTATTATTTTTTTTCCTGACGAATTTGAAGTTACAGCATCTGAAAAGCTTTGAATTTGCTCAATAGTGGGAAGACAATTGCGCCCTGATTGCTGACATGCGTTTATTATAATTTTTTGCCAGTGATTTAGTTTATGGGATAAATTAATTTTTTTAATTTTGATATCAGAGTAATCCGTTTCAATGGGTGTGATAGAGGAAATTCCAAGTTCTGTCGCTTTTTGAATGATCATATCAAACCTGTTGCTTCGAGATATGGCGATAAGCAACCTAGTTTTTATGGGAGAATCGGTATTCTTCGTTATCTGTGTTTTTATTGAAATTAATACAGATTTTTTTTGTATTTCTTGAATATATCCGTGATATTCATAACCAGTTCCATTAAATAGGATAACTTCGTTTTTTATTTTTAATCTTAAAACTGCCGTAACATAACGCGATTCTGCCTCTTCTAGATTGATACAATCGTCTTTTTGGATATCAATAGAAACAAATATTCGAGGGACTCTCACTGAAATCCCTCATCTATTCAACAGATAAATGGCAATTATTACTAATTTAGTATTTGTAGGCATCGTTTTTAAATGGGCCATTAACTGATACACCAATATAACTTGCTTGTTCGTCTGAAAGTTTGGTGATTACGCCTCCAAATCCAGAAACCATATAGCTTGCTACTTCCTCATCTAAATTTTTTGGCAGAACTTCTACCGCTAGGCACTTCGCTTTTTCTTCGGATGTTTGAGTAGCAAATTGACGCTTGTATAGTTCCATCTGCGCTAATACCTGATTGGCAAAAGATCCATCCATAATTCGGCTGGGGTGACCCGTAGCATTTCCTAGGTTCACCAATCGGCCCTCCGCAAGAAGTAACAAGTGATCATTTTTACTTTCATCTCTATAGATTTTATGAACCTGAGGTTTTACTTCCTCCCAAGTCCAAGTCTCCCTCATATATGCAGTATCGATCTCATTATCAAAATGTCCAATGTTTGCAACAACACAACCGGACTTTAAATTACTGAGAATGCTCTCTCCACATACATTAAAATTTCCAGTGCTTGTGACAAGCAAGTCAGTGTTTTGAAGAAGCGAAATATCTACGCCATGAGATGGATTTCCATCGATATAAGTCGATACTACTTCAAATCCATCAAGGCAGGCTTGCATTGCACATATAGGATCAACTTCAGTAACCTTGACTATCATTCCTTCTTGACGTAAGGATTGAGCAGAGCCTTTCCCAACATCTCCATACCCAATAACAACAGCTTTTTTCCCCGATAAAAGATGATCGGTTGCACGCTTTATCGCATCGTTAAGGCTATGCCTGCATCCATATTTATTGTCACACTTGGACTTAGTTACTGAGTCATTTACGTTTATCGCGGGTACCAATAATTCTCCCTTTTCTAACATTTCGTATAGTCGATGAACTCCCGTTGTTGTCTCTTCTGTAATACCGTGAACATTTTCTAAAACTTCTGGAAATTTATTATGCAAGAGTGCGGTTAGATCTCCTCCGTCATCAAGTACCATATTTGCGTCCCATGGTTTTCCGTCCTTGAGCACTTGCTGCTCTAGACACCATTCATACTCTTCTTCAGTTTCTCCTTTCCACGCAAAAACAGGAGTACCTCCGGCAGCAACTGCGGCAGCGGCATGATCTTGTGTTGAAAATATGTTGCATGAGGTCCATCGTACATCGGCTCCCAAACTTTTTAGTGTCTCAATAAGAACAGCTGTCTGTATGGTCATGTGAATACAACCAAGAATTCTTGCACCCGCCAAAGGTTGCTCAGTTTGATACTTATCTCGCAACGCCATTAATGCTGGCATTTCTGTTTCTGCTATTATTATTTCCTTTCTGCCCCAATCCGCTAAGCTTATATCTGCTACTTTAAAGTCATTGAAGTTTTGGTCTATTTTTTCTGCTGCTGAAATCATTACAAATATCCTTTTTGTTAGATTGCGTTTTCTTTATAAATATTTTTTCAAGTCTTCTGATTTATCTATTTTCTCCCAAGGCACATCGAGATCATCCCTGCCAAAATGTCCATAAGCTGCAGTTTTTTGATAAATGGGCCTATTAAGGTCTAGCATCTCAATAAGTCCTCTGGGTCTTAAGTCAAAATGTTCCGAAACAATTGCAGCGATTTTATGATCCTCCAATTTCCCAGTGCTATAAGTATCAATACTTATCGATGTAGGCTCTGAAACACCTATTGCGTAGGAGATCTGTATCTCACATTTATCTGCTAAACCAGATGCAACAATATTTTTAGCTACGTACCGACCTGCATAAGCTGCCGAGCGGTCAACTTTTGTCGGATCTTTTCCTGAGAAAGCTCCTCCGCCGTGACGCGCCATACCTCCATATGTATCAACGATAATTTTTCTACCTGTGAGCCCGCAATCTCCAACGGGACCCCCAATAATGAATTGGCCAGTTGGATTTATATGAAATTTTGTTTCATTATGTATCCACTTCTCAGGTATTACTGGCAAAATAATCTCTTGTTTTACTGCTTCTTGAAGCTCTAGTAGTGAGATATCAGGGGAGTGCTGAGTCGACAATACAATCGCATCTATAGATACGGGTTTTTCATTTTCATATTTAAACGTAATTTGACTTTTTGCATCTGGTCTTAACCAGGGGAGCAATCCATTTTTTCTAACTTTAGCCTGTTGTTTTACTAAAAGATGCGAGTAATGAATTGGCGCGGGCATGAATGCGTCAGTTTCGTTCGAGGCATAGCCGAACATTAAGCCTTGATCCCCTGCACCGATATCCTTGCTTGCCGAGGCATCTACTCCCATGGCGATATCACCAGATTGTTTTCCGATGGCATTTAAAACAGCGCAGTTATTTCCATCAAAGCCAACATCGGAATTATCATATCCAATATCAGTGATGACTTTCCTAACAACATCTTCGAGATCTACGTATGTATTAGTTCGTACTTCTCCTGCAATAATCGCCATGCCTGTTTTCACCATCGTCTCTACCGCCACCCTAGAGGACGGATCATCGGATAAAATAGCATCTAGCACAGCGTCTGATATCTGATCTGCCATTTTATCTGGATGTCCCTCTGATACAGATTCAGATGTAAATAATTTGTAATGTTGCATAATGCCGCCTTTATTTTTTAAAAATGTGTATTTGTGTTTTAAAACCGTTTCTCTGAGCAATAAACATACTTTCTAATTTTTTTAATTTGCATTCTTTCGCCCATTTTTCAATAGTCTCTGGCTCAAATCCATACCATAAGTCTCCACACGACGTCTTAGTCCATTCTTGGTTATGGTTACATAATTCCGTAATCAGCATGAAACCATTTTCTGCTAAAACGACTGAGCATTCTTTTAGAACATTTTGTGGATTAATATTGTGGTGGAGCACCATATTAAGTGATATAAAATCCGCTTTTGTCGTTTGGAACTTGAACTCTTTTAAGTTGCCTAAAAAAGTAGAAACATTATTAAGCTTTTTGCTTGTAATGTTTTGGATGCACTCTTCAAGGACTTCTTTAGCATTATCAATTGCAACAACTTTGTCGAAGAGAGAGCTTAATGTGGGCAGAAAGTCGCCCAGTCCAGAGCCAACATCAACCGCTAATCTCCCCTCAACGTTGTGTTTAGGAAGTAAATTTTCTATGCTTGGACCATAATTCAACCAACTTGCTATAAGATCTTGATTTTCCTGAAATAAGCTCACGTTTTTGTTGAAAAACTCGATTGAAACTTTATCTCTCGCAGTTTTGATACTTTCGATGTTTCTTTCGACAGACTCACTTAACTTGAAGCTATTTATTGTTTTGAACAGTGTGCTTTGAAAACTCTGTAAGTTTTCTTCAGGATTAAAATTATTTCTTTGGTAAAAAATATTAGCTCCATCTCTTTTAGTTGAAACAAGATGACTTTTCGAGAGCACTTTTAGATGATGGCTCATTGCTGGCTGCCCGATCTCAAATATCGAACAGAGCTCCAAAACACCGAAAGAATTATCTTGAAGTACCTTTAATATTTCAACACGTAAAGGGTCTCCAACCGCTTTGCATAAGGGATTGAAATTGGAAACATCAACAGAACTAGTTACGAACTTTTTAGCGCTAACTCTCATAACCTTATTATATCAATAAGTTTTTATATAAACAAATTTTGATTCTTTTTAGGTGTTGCATTAGCTGGTGTTTATTTTTAAGCAAAGATAAAATGAATTTATCAAAATAAAAAGGTAATGCTTGATGGAAGATAGAAGAATACTTGCCAATGCAGTTCGAGCATTGAGTATGGATGCTGTTCAACGTGCTAATAGTGGTCATCCTGGAGCTCCAATGGGTATGGCAGACATTGCAGAAGTGTTATGGAATGATTTTTTATCGCATAATCCCAATGATCCCAACTGGATTAATAGAGATCGTTTTGTTTTGTCTAATGGACATGGCTCAATGCTCCTATATTCACTTCTTCATTTATCGGGTTATGGACTTTCAATAGATGAGATTAAAAATTTTCGTCAGTTGCACTCCATGACACCAGGGCATCCGGAATATGGATATGCTCCAGGTGTAGAGACGACGACTGGACCTTTGGGACAAGGTTTGGCGAACGCTGTGGGTATGGCTATCGCTGAAAAAGTTTTGGCCGATCAATTTAATAAAGATAGTCACAGAATCATTGATCATAATACTTATGTGTTCTTAGGTGATGGTTGTTTAATGGAGGGTATATCACATGAGGTATGTTCTCTTGCAGGGACGCTTGGGCTAGGTAAATTGATCGCGGTTTACGATGATAATGGGATTTCAATCGATGGTGAAGTTGAGAATTGGTTTACAGATGATACAAAAAAACGTTTCGAAGCTTATGGGTGGGACGTTATAAGTGATGTTGATGGACACGACAACAACAAAATAGCTGGCGCATTGAAACAAGCAAAATATAAAACTGACAAACCCACTTTGATTTGCTGTAAAACAATTATTGGATTTGGATCGCCTAATAAAGAGGGCAAGGAAGAGTGTCATGGCGCTGCGTTGGGAGATGATGAAGTTGCGCTCACTAGAAAAGCCCTTAATTGGAATCATAAACCTTTTGTAATTCCGTCTGAAATTTATGAGGCTTGGGATGCAAAAAATGCAGGTCAGAAAAAGCAAGACCAGTGGGATGTTCTGTTTAATCATTATCAGCAAGAGTACCCAGATCTAGCTCTAGATCTTCAAAGAAGAATGAAGGGTGAAATTCCTGCGGGTTTCGAAGCAAGTGCAAACCGTTATATACACGAGTGTCAGAGTAATTTTGAGAAAATCGCATCGCGAAAAGCGTCTCAAAATTGTCTGAATGCATATGGTCCGATGCTGCCTGAATTACTGGGTGGATCGGCAGACCTCGCTGGATCAAATCTTACTATTTGGAAAGGCTCAAAGCCGATCAAATCCGATGATGCATCTGGAAACTATATATTTTATGGAGTCAGAGAGTTCGGTATGTCTGCAATCATGAACGGAATATCGTTGCATGGTGGTTTTATTAATTATGGAGCGACATTTCTCATGTTCATGGAATATGCTAGAAATGCAATTAGAATGTCTGCGTTGATGAAGAAAAGGAGTATTTTTGTCTACACTCATGATTCGATTGGATTGGGAGAGGATGGTCCAACGCATCAACCAGTTGAGCAATTGACTGCACTTCGCGCGACACCAAACTTATATACTTGGAGGCCTTGTGATACGGTAGAATCTGCCACTGCGTGGAAGCACGCAATTATGCGAGACGATGGTCCTACAGCATTAGTTTTTAGCCGGCAGAGCTTAGAGCCCGCAATACGAGATAATGAACAAGTGGCACTAATATCAAAAGGTGGGTATGTCTTATTAGATCATCCAAATCCAAAATTATTGTTTATAGCAACGGGGTCAGAAGTGAATATAGCTATTCAAGCTGCTCGAGAGCTTAAATTAGCAGGTATATCAGCGCGAGTTGTTTCAATGCCGTGTGCTGAGCTTTTTTGTTTACAAGATAAAGACTATAGAGATAGTGTTTTACCGCCAAGCCTTTTAAACCGTATCGCAATAGAGGCTCTTCATAAAGATTACTGGTATAAATTTGTTGGTTTGTCCGGGATTGTGATTGGGATGGAAACATTCGGCGAATCAGCCCCCGGTGATGTACTAATGCAAGAATTCGGCTTTACTCAGGATAATCTTGTCAATGTTGCGAAGGGGATGCTTTCTTAGGTGTTTAATATCGCAATCAACGGCTTTGGACGGATAGGTCGGTCCGTGCTTCGTGCCTTTTATGAAACTGATCGGGATTTGGGATTTAAAATAACAGCGATAAACGAGATAGCCGAAGTTCACACCATGGCTCACCTGACTCGTTATGACTCGACTCATGGCAAGTTTTTTGGTTGTGTGGATACCGATGGTAAAAATTTAAAGATAGACGATGATCTTATTTCTGTTAGCCATCATCATGACTTAAACTGTTTACCTTGGCTTAAGCATGATATTGATATCGTAATTGAATCTAGTGGCTCTTATTCGAAGCGTGAGCAAGCAGAATTGCATATAAAGTCAGGTGCAAAGAGGGTTCTTTTTTCACAGCCTGCTGATCGGTGTGTTGATAACACAATCGTGTTCGGTGTGAACGAGCATCTCTTAAAAGATTCCGACTCGATTATATCGGGGGCTTCTTGCACGACAAATTGTGTGGTGCCACTGATAAAAATTATTCATGATAAGTTAGGTATTGAAAGTGGTGTAATAACAACAATTCACTCTGCAATGAACGATCAGCCTGTTATTGACGCGTTTCACCATACAGACTTAAGGAAGACTAGAGCAGCGATGAACTCGATGATACCAGTTGATACAGATTTAGCACTTGGGATTGACAGAGTGTTACCAAATCTGACAGGAAAATTTCAAGCGCAAGCGATGAGAGTGCCTACAATTAATGTCTCGGCAATCGATTTGTCAATTTTGGTTTCAAAAAGCACCTCTGTTGAGGAAATAAACTCGATATTGTTCGAATCTGCAAATGGAGATTTCTCGAACATCTTGGGTTATACAGATGAGCCACTCGCATCTTGCGATTTTATCCATGATAAAAGAAGTGGAATTGTAGACTCCTGTCAGACACGAGTAAGTGGAGCTAAGCTAGTCAAAATTTTAATATGGTTCGACAATGAATGGGGATATGCTAACCGAATGCTAGACATCATAAGACTTTGGATTACGAGACATTAGCCATATGAGAATGATGGAAGAAGTAGACATGGCTCACCGTCGGGTTCTGATTCGATTGGATCTAAATGTTCCTATGCATCAAGGAATCATCAATAGCTCAATAAGAATTGATAAAGCGCTACCCACTATAAAGCTTGCGTTAAAGACTGCCAGTAATGTTGTAATTATGTCTCATTTGGGACGACCGAAAGAGGATACATTTGATCAAAAATATTCTTTAGATCCTGTTGCCAAATATTTGGCACAAAAGCTCGATACTAATGTTTCTCTGTGTCGAAATATTTCAGATTTGGCTAGTCTGCAGTCGAAGCTAATCTTACTGGAAAATGTCAGATTTAATAAAGGTGAAAGTGAAAATTGCGAGCACTTATCAAAACGTTATGCAGCAATGTGTGACATCTTTGTTATGGACGCTTTTGCAACTGCTCACCGTGCGCAAGCCTCAACTCATGGCGTTGCGAAATATGCACCTATCTCATGTATGGGTCCTCTTTTAAAGAGGGAAGTTGAGTTTTTGAATTTCTGCTTCAGTAGTCCAAAAAAGCCAGTAGTCGCGATAGTTGGAGGTTCAAAAGTGTCCTCTAAGTTGGGCGTTTTGGAAAATCTTGCCAATAGAGTTGATAGTTTAATTGTTGGCGGTGGAATAGCAAACACCTTTTTAGTTGCTGCGAACAAAGATGTTGGTAAATCACTTTATGAGAAACAGTTAGTTGATAGAGCAAGAGCGATCATGGATAAAGTTGAGGTCATATTGCCATCGGATGTTGTGGTTTCAGCTGAGATATCTGATAAAAGTGTGGCTCTTAAAAAATTGGTGGATGATATTGGTCCAGATGAAATGGTTCTTGATATTGGAATATCATCGTCAGAAAGAGTGTCAAAAATACTTGAAGCTTCGGGAACTATTATTTGGAATGGACCAGTTGGCGTTTTTGAAATTGAACAGTTCAGCGAGGGTACAAAGTCAGTTTCTGCCGCGGTCTCTGAGAGTAATGCATTTTCAATTGCAGGTGGAGGCGATACGCTTGCCGCGATTGAAAAGTATAAAATTTCAGAAAACATCTCATATATTTCAACAGGTGGCGGTGCTTTTTTAAAATTTCTTGAGAATGGAAGGCTGCCTGCGATAGATATATTGAATCAGTGATTGACGGTGAAGTTATAATTTATTTGGGGTTTGTAGCATGGAATTTATAGATTATTCGGGTGTTTATCAGATCGCAATCCCTATCGTAGTAATTGCGATTGTTTTTGAAGTAATATTCTCTATTTCTAGAAAAAGAGAACTTTATAAAGCGGGAGACTTTTTTGGTACAGCAGGACTTCTGCTTGGGAATATTCTAGTGTCATTGTTTTTTCAAGGGTCTGTTCTGTCTTTATACTTTTTTTTATACGAGTTTAGATTGTTGAATTTGGTTGATAAATTTCCCCTGGTTTTTTTATGGGCGATAACTTTTATTGCAATTGATTTTGTTTTTTATTGGTACCATAGGTGCTCACATCGAGTAAGAATTTTGTGGGCAATTCATATGAATCATCATTCAAGTACTGAAATGAACTTTTCCGTTTCTTTTCGTCAAGCATGGTTTGGCCCGATTTCTAAAGTACCTTTCTTTATAAGTTTACCGCTTATTGGTTTTGATCCCAGTATCACGGCAATAGCGGGAGTGATATCAACTTTTTGGGGTGTGGTTGGGCATACTCAATTGATAGGAAAATTAGGATGGATGGATGCTATTTTTAATACTCCTTCGAATCACCGTGTGCATCATGGCAAAAATAAGGAATATATAGACAAGAACTATGGAAATTTATTAATAATATGGGACCGATTTTTCCGCACCTATCAAAGAGAAGAAAAGAAGGTAATCTTTGGTTTAGTTCAAGATTTGAATACAAACAATCCTGTCGAAATAACATTTTATTCCTGGAAAGAAATTATGACGGATTTGAAAAAAGCATCTTCGTGGAGACAAATTGCAACCATAATTTTTGGAGCGCCCTATCCCAACCCCGATGTTGGAAAAAATAGTTCATTGAGGACTTCTTTGATTAAGGATCTATCTGGATGAGGTGACATTTTGACAGTTTATTGGCACAAACGTTTAATATCATTTTTATGCAAGGGAGAATTCATTACCTTTCGGGAGCCAGTTATTGAGGATTTTTTGCCCAAAAGCAGGATTATTTTTAATAATCTCCTCAGCATTTTGTTTAGCCAAAGGCAATAAAGAAGCATCTGTAGAAAGATCTGCAATTTTAAATCCAATATCACCTGTTTGACGGGTTCCTAGTATTTCGCCTGCTCCCCGTATTGCCAAATCTTTTTCGGCTATTTTGAACCCGTCATTGGTTTCGCGCATGATTTCCATTCTTTGCCGGCTCATATGTGAAAGTTTTTTGCCATACATTAAGATGCAATAGCTCGGTTTACTGCCTCTTCCTACACGGCCTCGCAATTGATGTAATTGAGAAAGCCCCAACCGCTCTGCATTTTCGATAACCATTACTGTGGCATCAGGCACATCTACTCCCACTTCAATTACAGTTGTAGCAACTAGCACATTGATATCTTTTCGTTTAAATCTATCCATTATGTCTAATTTTTCTCTCGCTTTAAGTTTTCCATGTACTAAACCAATCGATACTGCGGGCATTTTTAATTGTAATTCTTCACTAATCACTTTGGCGGCTTCAGCTTCGAGAGCATCTGATTCCTCAATTAGCGTGCAAACCCAATAAACCTGGTTACCTTGTATAACAAGATCTTTTATTTTTTTGATGACTCCATCTCTCTTTTGATCACTTAGCACTGAGGTCTTTATTGGTTGTCTTCCCGGCGGCAATTCATCTATCACGGAAAAATCAAGATCAGCATAAGCGCTCATTGCAAGTGTCCTAGGAATAGGTGTTGCAGTCATCACTAGTTGATTCGGAATGATTTTAAAATCATTTGTTCCATTAAAACCTTTTTTTAGCAAGGTTAGTCTCTGATTCACTCCAAAACGATGCTGCTCATCAATAATAACCAATCCAAGAGAGCTGTATTTAACATTTTCTTGAAAAAGAGCATGAGTTCCAATAATTACTTGCGTGCTTCCATCCTCGATCTTTTGATAAACCTCTTCGCGAAGTTTTCCTTTGACTTTGCTGGAGAGAAGATCTATTTGATATTTAAAAGGACTGAGCCACTCTAAAAAATTCAACCGATGTTGTTCTGCTAATATCTCAGTAGGTGCCATTATTGCTACTTGCTTATTATTTAGTAAAATTTGGAGTGAACAAAAAGCCGCTACTACAGTCTTTCCAGACCCTACGTCTCCTTGTACTAGCCGATGCATGGGATTGATTGATGAAATATCGTCAGCTATTTCTTTTATAACTCGGGTCTGCGCACTTGTCATTTTGAAATTTAAATTATTTAAGAAAATTCCTTCTGATTCTAAATCTCGAAACATGGGTTTAGATGTGTGACTTTTAATAGCTTTTCGCTCTGATAATAGACCAATTTGATATGCGGTAAGTTCTTCAAGAGACAAGATTTTTTGCATTGGGTGCGATCGTGACTCCAAAACATCCAGATCAGTGTTTGATGTAGGATTATGCAAGAACTTCAAAGCTTCGAAAGATGAAAACTTAGTAACTATTAATTTTTCTGAATCAAGAGGTTTGTCGTCGGCATCTGTTTGATTAATACATAGATGATCAAGAACCCTTTTAATGATATCGCGCAACTTATTTTGAGATAGTCCTATCGTCGTTGGATATATTGGGCTCAAAGTGGTGTCAAGTGGTTTTAAATTGCTTTTCTCCATTATTGAATATTCGGGATGATAGAACTCAAAGCTGGACTTTCCTCGATGAGCGATTCCAAAACACCTTATGTAAGCGCCTTTAATAAATTGAGATTTATGTGAATTATTGAATTTATAGAATTTAATAATCACAGAGCCATAATTATCAGAAATTCGGCAGATTAAAGTTCTTCTTTTTGAAAAAACTATACCCACGCTCTCTATTTCACCTTCGATCACTACATAATTATTTAACCCAAGATCGGAGATTTTTGTAACTTTTGTTCGATCAACGTATCGATATGGCAGATGAAAAAGCGCATCTTTAAAGGTAAATAAATTTATGTTGTTAAGTTTTTGTGTGATCTTTGGACCTACACCTGGCAATGAACTTAAGGGGCTATTTAGCTCATTATTTTTTTTGGTCATTTTAAATAAATTATTTTTTAGTTTCTCCAACATGATAACAGAATCTAAAAAACTAGAATTCTAAACACAACGTTTTTTCTTTGTTATGATCTCAAGCCACTAAAAATAAAGAGTTTTGCTTTGAAAATTTTATTAGTTGGTTGCGGAGATATTGGAGCGAGGGTTGCCGCTTATTTTGAAGACACTCATTGTTGCTTTGGTTTACGTAGAGATGCTAGCTCGCTTGAAAGTCCAATAATACCGATAGAAGCAGATGTTCTTAACAAAGATTTAATGATATCTGTTTTATCTGAGAGTTTTGATGTCGTCATTATAACACTTACCCCAGACGGTTTTACTGAGAATGATTATAAGAAAACTTATTTAGAGGGAGCTAAAACAATTAAGGCAGCTTTAAATTCAATGGCAAACAAGCCGAAGCTGGTCATTTGGATATCTAGTACGCGAGTTTACCGATATTCACATGGACGTCATCATGATGAAAAAACTCCGATTGTTAAAGCTGATGCTTATGTGAGTGCGTTGATAGAAGCTGAAGAGGAAATAAAGAAATTTTCAGGTAAGACTATAGTGCTTAGATTCTCTGGAATTTATGGAGCCGAGAGACTTCGTTTATTGGACAGTGTGAGAGCAGGTTATGGATGTGAGCAATTTCCTGAGAGGTGGACTAATAGGATTCATATTGATGACTGCGTTCGAGCTCTAATCCATCTAATAAATAAACATTTTGAGGGTTTTGAGTTAGATGACACATATATCGGAACCGATTCACTTCCAGTAACCCAATATGAGCTTAGGGCATGGCTGGCAAATCGACTTAACATTGAATTAAATAAAAACGCGAAAATTGGTAACATAGGATACAAATTAAGCAACAAACGGTTATTAAACTCAGGTTTCAAACTTAATTTTCCTTCCTATCAAGAAGGTTATGACATGATACTGGAACAAGAGTCATAGGGGTATGGCTGATCTAAATAACCATTATGGCATCCATCTCTATCAAGGAGTCTTTGGGCAACTGGTTTACACCAATTGCTGCTCTAGCGGGATAGGGTTTCGACATCTTTTCTTTCATTACCTCATTGACTTCATTGAAATGACCTAAGTCAGTTAGATAGATATTGAGTTTAACAATATCTCCCAAAGAGCCGCCTGCAGCTTGGCAGACTGCGGCAATGTTGTCAAAAACTTGGAGTGTCTGGGTCACTATATCTATGCCAGCAAGCGCCATTGTTTCGGGCACTAAGGGTATCTGGCCAGACAAATATATAGTTTTATCAGCTTTAATAGCTTGTGAGTATGGGCCAATTGCAGTGGGCGCTTTGACGGTGTTAATTACTTCCCTCTTCGACATACCATTTCCTTAACTAAAGCTTAGTCTAGTGTATTTTTTACTCTGTGCACTCGATGAACAGGCTTCAAACCTCTTGTCCGTCTCATTATTTTTGCCAAGTGCGCTCGATCTTTTACTGTAAGCACAATATTAATAATGCTGGTGTATGCGTCTTTTTCTGTTACATTAATTTGATCAATCGTAGCATCACTTTCAGTTATTCTAGCTGCAAGCGCGGCGATAAAGCCGCGCTCTGGTCTTAGTTCTACTTTTAGCTCGACTGCAAATTCACCTTTCACTACCGATGACCAAACCAGTGGCATGCATTTTTCTGGATTCATTCTTATTTCTTTAAGATTTCTGCAAGCTTCTCGGTGTATCACTAATCCTTTACCTGGAGTTAAATGACCAAGAATAGGATCCCCCAGTATTGGGCGACAGCACTTTCCGTATTGGACAATCAATCCCTCAGATGAATCAATAACAACTGGTGATTCGTATTTTTTTTTGCGATCAATATTGGTTCGTTTATCAGGAGGAACCAAAATATTCGCAACTGCAAAAGGTACTCGGTTCCCCAGCCCAATCTGCTGCAAAACAAATTCAAACGTAGATGACTTAGTTTCTTTTAATAGTTTTTTAATTTGAGATTTTTTTAGTTCTTTATAGCTTGTGCCAATATTTTTTAAAGCTTGATCCAAAAGACGCTTTCCAAGATCAACTGACTCGTCATGTTGTTGATTTTTTAAAAAATGCCGTATGGCGCTTCTAGCTTTGGCGGTAACAACGAAGTTCAACCAGTTTGGATTTGGTTGTGCCCCGGGAGTATTTATAATTTCGACCTTTTGCCCGCTCTCTAAAGGCTCTGACAAGGGTGTTAATTCACCATCTACATGGCATGCTATGCAACTGTCGCCTAGATCTGTATGTAAAGAGTATGCAAAATCAATTGGAGTCGCACCACTTGGGAGCTCAATGATCTTTCCTTGAGGAGTAAAAACATATACTTCGTCTGGAAATAAGTCTGACTTGACGTGCTCTAAAAATTCAAGAGAATTACCAGCTTGTCTTTGCATTTCTAGCAAATCTTGCACCCATCTTGCAGCTTTTCTTTGACTGACTTCTATATTGTCTCTTCCTGTTTTATATTCCCAATGTGCAGCAATACCAAAGTTTGCCATTTTATCCATTTCATTTGTTCTAATTTGGACTTCAATAGCTACTCCGTGCATGCCAACTAGTACGGTGTGTAATGATTGATATCCATTTGCTTTCGGTATAGCGATATAGTCCTTGAACTCCCCAGGAACTGGCTTATAAATATTGTGAACAATGCCGAGAGCTCGATAACAATCGTCCACATTGGCCACGATTAATCGGAAGGCAAACACATCCATAATGTCATGAAAATGTTTCTTTTTTTTCCGCATCTTCTTATAGATACTCCATAGATGCTTTTCCCGGCTCTTAACTGTGGCAGTGACATTTTCTTTTGCAAGACGGATTTCCATTGACTCATGAATTTCTGTAATGATTTCCCTTTTATTTTTTCTGGAAGCCTTGAGCGCTTCTCTGAGACGTCTGTATCGTAGGGGGTACATCGCGGCAAAACCTAAATTTTCAAATTCGAGTCTCACATCGTTAATACCTAGTCTTTGAGCAATTGGCGCATAGATATCAATCGTTTCTTTAGCAATACGTCGTCTTTTGTCTGGCGGTAATACGCCTAAAGTTCTCATGTTATGAAGTCGGTCGGCCAATTTCACCAAAACGACTCTAATATCTTTAGACATTGCCAATGTCATTTTTTGGAAGCTATCTGCTTGCTGCTCTGCTCTTGAAGCTGTCTCGATCTCACTTAATTTACTTACACCATCCACAAGCGAGGCAACGGTTCTGCCAAACCGTCTGCTTATTTGGTTTTTTGTGACCCCAGTATCTTCAATAACGTCGTGTAAGAGAGCCGCTATAAGGCTTTCATGATCCATGCGCATATCGGCCAAGATATTCGCAACAGCAAGTGGATGAGTTATGTATGGATCTCCGCTATGTCGGAGTTGACCTAAATGACACTCTTCAGAGTACAGATAAGCTTTTTCTATATTCGTGATTTCAGCTTCGGGGAGATAACCAGTTAGCTTATCTGTGAGTCCATTTAACAAAAGTTGAACCTCTCAAATTTTGTTACTTACTTTATTCGGAGGTAGTTTCAACTTCTGGTTGCGAGTCATCGCCCGCCGGCTCCGCCATGTCTTCGTCGAGAATATCAAAGTCTTTGGGTATCTCAGTGAGTATATCCGCAGTAACTAAACCTTCTTCAATTTCTCTTAACGCTATGACAGTTGGCTTGTCATTTTCCTCATCAACCAAAGCTGGGCGTCCCTCAACTGCTATTTGCCTTGCTCGTTTTGACCCCACCATCACCAACTCAAATCTATTTTCTACATTTTCTAAACATTCTTCAACGGTAATTCTAGCCATTATTTTCACCTTTCCTTTAATAGGCGCTAGTTTAACTAAATTAGTCTTATTCAACAAATCAAGTTGACAAAAACTTAAATCATTTCTTGAGATTTGAAACTATTAGATAAGTAACTTATCTAATATCGAATTAATTTTTGTGTTCGCAACTCGGCTTTTGTCTACATCGATGATTCTTAAGAGTTCGCGAACTGAGATGTCGAAGTCTTCATTAACAATAAAATAATCAAATTCCTTGCAATGTTTAATCTCGTTTTTAGCTGCTGAAAGGCGTCCACAAATTGTATTATCGTCGTCTTGTCCTCTTTTCCTTAGACGCTCCTCAAGTTCTTTAATTGATGGTGGCAGTATAAATATGCTTGTGTTGTTTGGAAATTTGTTACGGACTTGACTTGCACCCTGCCAATCAATCTCTAGAATGACATTTACTCCGTTATCGATCGATTTTTTTACTAGTTGAATCGAGGTTCCATAGCGGTATCCATAAATACTTGCATACTCAATAAAACTATTATTCAGAACCATCTGATCGAACTCTTTTTCGGAGATAAAAAAATAGTCTTTTCCATGTTGTTCTTTCGACCTTGGAGGACGAGTCGTATACGAAATTGACACTTCTACATCCGAACGCACGCCAACACAATGCCGAACAAGGCTAGTTTTTCCAGCTCCAGATGGTGCGGAAATGATAAATAAGTTTCCAAATATCATTTTAAAAATTCGATTGAATTACTTTATAATACTTTACCATTACTCAAAAGATAGTATCTACAAATTTTACGAAGCTTAAAATCAAGGTCCAAAATATCGAGAGATGTTACACTTCAGAGGATAATTTGAACTCAATTGCAATGACTAATCAAAAAACATTAGCGTCTCAATACACCAAGTTAGCAAGAGAACTCTGTCCAATATATAGATTTATCGGTATAGAGACAGTTAGTGTCGGTAACAATCTCTATAAGTGTTTCACTCCATTGGGGGAAAACAATAAAAATCATGTTGGTATTATGCATGCAGGACCTATTTGGATGACGGCGGAATATGTAGGCGCTTTGGTAGTTATGCACAACTGTAATGATGACTTTCAACCAGTTGTTGGCAGTCTTGATATAAAGTTCATTAATCCTGCGAAGGGCGGAATTTATGCAGAATTACTCTTTGGTGATGATAAGGTACGGATTATGAAACAAGATCTTTTATTACACGGCAAACATAAGTATGAGGCTACAATTACTTTAAGAAACGAAAACGAAGAAAAAATAGCAGAAGCAACAGGAACTTATTTCGTGAGAGATTTTCTAAATAAATCCTAAATTAGCATAGAACTATGAAATTAAATTATATCTGTGTGCTGCTACTGTTTATTTTATCAACTTCTGTAGGTTGTGTTCGTGGTTCTTTGACACCAGGAGAGGAGGCTGCAGAGCTTTCAAAATTCTGTGCTTCTGTAGCCTCCCGGTTACCTTCAGTTGATGAGATTATACTAAGCGACGACAATCTAATTTCATTTGGTGAATGCATGTCTGATCATGGGTATATAGACCAGATTCATAGGAATAATTAAGCTAGCTATTATTCGATATTTTGGACTTGCTCTCTGATTTGCTCTATCAAAACCTTCAGTTCGATCGCTGCCCCACTGGTAACATCTGAAAGTGACTTTGAGCCAAGTGTATTGGCTTCTCTGTTCATTTCTTGCATTAGAAAATCCAGCTTTCTGCCTATCGATTTGTCTGTGCCCAATAATCTTTTGACTTCGGTCGTATGCGACCTCATACGAACAATCTCTTCATCAATATCTGATCTGTTCGCAAGTATTACCATTTCTTGATCCAGTCTGTCTCGGTCGATTTGAATAGCGAGTTCATCTGCCCTTTTTTTAAGTCGTTTGCGGTTTAATTCAAGAAGTTTTGGAAGTTTCTTTTCTAAAGAAGCAATTTGAGTTTCGATTGCACTGATTTTGATCAGCATGTCTTTTTTAAGCTTTTTGCCTTCTATATCTCGATAATCTATTAGTTTGCTGATTGCATCTCTGAATCCTTTGATAATCAAATCTCTTAAATTGTCCAGCTTTGAATGTTTTTCTATGAGTACTCCTGGTAGTTTGAGAAAATCTGTGATTGAGATAGGTGCTGGATCTTTAATTTCGTTTTTTAAGTGATGTATTGATTCAATGTATTTTCTAATTTGAGCCTCATTTAAGGCTATGTCAGGCAAATTTTCGCTCTCATGGATGGTAATTATGCATTCAATCTTTCCTCTAGTTAGCTCTTGTTTTATAAAGTTTCGTAACTCTACTTCAAGTTGTTTTAACGCGTCGGGGATTTTAAAGTTAATTTCTATAAATCTGTGATTTACAGATTTTAGTTCGACAACCAATGACCCAAATTCACCACTTATATCGGTCCGACTAAAGGCAGTCATACTTTTAGGCATTATTTAATCCTCTATTAGATTTTTAATATTTTATCAAAGCTATCTAAAGGGGTGATACACTTATGTTTCTTTTTTTTAGGTACTTAACTTTGAGACACGACGGTAGAGCATCGGAAGATTTGCGTTCAATAAAACTAACTCGAAATTTTCTTGAGGCAGCAGAGGGCTCGGTATTAATAGAAGTTGGGAAAACAAAAGTATTGTGTACCGCGAGCATTGAAAATTCTGTTCCAAGATTCATGCGTGGGAAAAATAGAGGGTGGATTACTGCTGAATATGGAATGATCCCTCGATCCACTCTACAAAGGATGGATCGAGAAGCTGTTAGAGGGAAGCAAAAAGGAAGAACACAAGAAATACAGCGCTTAATAGGCCGATCTTTGAGAGCGTCAGTTGACTTATCTCAGCTTGGTGAACGAACCATACATATTGATTGTGATGTTATTCAAGCAGATGGTGGTACAAGAACAGCTTCGATTTCAGGTGCTTGGGTTGCTTTGAATGATGCAATTATGAGTTTATTAACGGAGGGAGCAATATCAGAAAATCCGATTATATATCAGATCGCAGCTGTATCAGTTGGTATTGTGAATGGAGTGCCAGTTTTAGATTTAGATTATGTAGAGGATTCAAATGCTGAGACAGATATGAATATAGTCATGGATGAAAATGGAAAATTTATCGAGGTACAAGGAACAGCAGAAAACAGCGCATTTAGCATGGATGAATTAAATAAGATGCTCGAATTGGCAGGATCCGGAATTAAAATTTTAATGTCATATCAAGTTGGAAAATAAAGATTTATATGCAAACTCAGTATTTAATTGACTACAAACAAATGTTTATAGATATTGCTCTTGACTCAGGTGCTCTAAAGTTTGGTTCATTTAAATTAAAATCTGGGCGAGAGTCGCCGTATTTTTTTAATGCGGGCGAGTTTCACTCTGGTAAAGTCCTCAAGAAACTAGGACTTTGTTATGCTGCGGCTCTTAAGCGATCAGATTTGAGGTTTGATATGCTGTTTGGCCCAGCATACAAGGGAATCCCTTTGGTCTCTAGTATGGCGGTTGCGCTCTTTGATAATTATAAAATAGATGCTCCTTACTGCTTTAATCGTAAAGAAGAAAAACAACATGGTGAGGCTGGATTTATAGTTGGTGCTCCGATTAGTGGTGAAGTAATCATTATTGATGATGTGATAACAGCGGGCACTGCTGTTAAGGAGTCGCTGGATATAATTACAAAGTCAGGTGGAAAAGTTAAAGCGATCATAGTGGGATTAGATAGGAAAGAAAGAGGGTCCAGTGAGATGTCAGCAACTCAAGAGATCGAGAGGGATTACTCAATACCAGTTTTAAGTATCATCGATATTGATGATATCATTCGATTCGTTTCTAACGAGAAAATGCCTTTAAAAATATTAAATGATATTTCGGCCTATAGAGATAAATTTGGCGTTACGTGAAACTATTTTTGGGAAATACCTGAAACTATTACTTTCCATTGGTTAGAGTGACTTTGTAGGGGGTTTTTGTTGAAATCACTCCTGACATACGCACTTATTTTCCCTTCTACTATCGTTATCATTAGATTTGCTATTGATTCAATAGTGTCAAGCAGCTCGAATTCGAACCGACTTTGGCCTTCAAGCAAAGTGCTTTGGAATTGTAACTCGAGTCTGTCATAAAAGGTTTTGATTCTTGCAGGGAGAACTGAGTCCTCATAAGCCAGCGCATCACCATTAAGTAATCTAGTAATGCCAGGATTTTTTACGCAAAAGTTCAGAATTAAACTTATGATCCGATTACATTGCTCAAACGCATTTTGGTTTTCGGCAGTAATACTTGAAATTCGAGCAAAGATTGTCTCCTCGGCAAAATCCAGCAGACCTTCATACATTTTTACTTTGCTTGGGAAATGTCGATATAGTGCAGCCTCAGAGATTTTGAGTTCCGAAGATAATGCGGCAGTTGTAATCCTGCCTTTCTGACTTTCTAGCATTCGAGCTAACGCTTGCAGTATTTCCTGTCGGCGCATTCCTTTTTTGAGACGCATATTCAACTCAAAGAAAATGAATCAAACCTAGTGTATGGATAAATGGTTATGAAATAAAGCGTTAAAGTGTCTATTGTTATCGATGAAAATTTAGGAGTTGCGAGATACAGTTCGTTAAAAACTAATTAACAGTATTTTTTACTTTTGCTGCAATCAAAGTGATCAATTGTTTCGCGAGTAAGTTTTTATTCATTTTAGGAAAAGATTTTTCATTTTCTCTGTCAATCCAGATCACCTCATTATCCTCACTATTAAAGCCAATATCGATTCGTGAGACATCATTTGCGATAATTGCATTTAAATTTTTAGCTTTGAGTTTTTCTTTTGCATATGTTTTTAAATTTTCTGTTTCTGCTGCAAACCCAACAGTAAAAATGTTTGGATAAGTCTTTGCAATCGTCTTTGCAATGTCCTTATTCTTTTTGAGCGAGATTACTATCTCTGATTCCGTAGATTTTATCTTCTCTGATATTTTTTTAACCGGGGCATAATCCGCGACAGCTGCAGTGCCTATAAATATATCGGCATCTTTTGAGCATATACATGCTTTCTCAAGCATCTCCTCGGCAGATGTCACCGAATGAAAATTTATTCTTGGTGATGCTATGAGGCTGACTGGACCAGATATTAGTGTAACTTCAGCCCCTACCTCTTCAGCTGCCTGTGCGATTGCATATCCCATTTTCCCCGAACTTTGATTGGATATATACCTGACAGGATCTAGCCACTCTCGCGTTGGTCCAGCTGTTATTACTACCTTTTTCCCTGCCATTTCAAGAGGTTGAGTACACTCTATAATCTCATTTGCAATTTCGCTTGGACTGCTCATCCTACCTGGTCCATTGTCCCCACATGCTTGAATTCCAATATCGGGCCCGATTATTTTCACGCCTCTGTCAGTTAATTGTTTCACATTGAATGTTGTGGCCTCGTGCAACCACATAGACGTGTTCATTGCCGGGCATACGGTCACTTTCGCGTTTGTGGCGAGTAAAACTGCACCCAGAAGAGTGTCAGCTTTGCCATACGCCATGCTGGCTATAAAATCTGCACTCGCCGGAGCAACAACAATAGAGTCTCCCCATTTTGCGAGCTCTATATGACTCATTCCCAGTTCCGCTTTTTCGTCAAGTAATTGATGGTGAACTGGATTTCCAGATAATGCCTGCAGCGTAAGTGGACGAATAAATTCCATTGCACCGGGAGTCATAATTACTCTGACTTTAGCCCCTGCAGTTTTCAATAATCTTATGATTTCAGCGCTTTTGTATGCAGCAATTCCGCCGGTTACACCTAATATGATTTTTTTGTCGCTGATTGTTCTCATGAATTTTTGTGTCTCTATCGTTTTCCACTCACTTATATTATATCTTAGCAGGCGAATTATAAAATCCCAGCTGAAGCAATTGATATAAAGAATTGCATCTGGTATAAAGCTCTTCTTTTTTTAATCGCTAATAAGCGTCTCAACTTTTTAAATGCTGTAAGGAGTGACAATAAGATGTCTAGGGTGTGCCAAGTAACTGGAAAGAGACCAATGGCGGGAAACAATGTCTCCCATGCAAAGAATAGGACAAGACGGCGTTTTGAGCCGAACTTGCACACGCATAGGTTTTGGGTTGAGGAAGAAAAAAAATTTGTCAAATTACGAGTTAGCACAAAAGGAATGCGGATCATCGATAAGAAGGGTATTGATCAAGTGCTAGTAGATTTAAGAAAACGTGGTGAAAAAATTTAAGGGATATTTATGGCTAAGTCGGCAAGAGAAAAAATTCGATTAGTTTCCAGTGCAGGTACAGGACACTTTTACACAACTGACAAAAATAAAAGAAATATGCCTGAGAAGATGGAGATTAAAAAATATGACCCGAAAGTGCGTAAACATGTGGTCTATAAAGAAGCTAAAATAAAGTAGTTTTTTGCTTGTAAATAAAAAACCCCGAATTAATCGGGGTTTTTTTTGAGAATCTTTTACTAGTCAGCTATTACATTCTCAGCTTGAAGGCCTTTGTCTCCCTCAGTCACTTCCATCGTAACCTTTTGCCCTTCTTTTAAAGACTTAAAGCCATCCGCCTGAATTGCGCTGTGATGAACAAAAACATCGTTAGCTCCTTCCTGCTCAATAAATCCAAATCCCTTACTATCGTTAAACCACTTTACAGTGCCAGAAACTCTTTCCCCTGACATAATTACCTCACTTATCTATACCGTTAAAGGCGTTAAAAAATTCCAGCCTTTTCACGGGCCAGCCATATGTCTTCATAAATGCACTACGAAGAAGCACCACGAATTCGTCATGGAAATCGCATTTTATTGTTTTTTTACTGATTTGGCCAATTTTGTTTTAAAACCGTGTTTGGGACTGAGACTCCTAGTGCTTGTTCATGGTGTTTGATTTATTATTGTGGGCTGAAAACATACGATATTTTATATTGATTGTTTCATTAATTTAAGAGCGGTGCGGTGAATATATTTTCAAAACTTGAGTCTATAGTCGGACCAAAAAATGTCAGTATTGAACACGCGGATTTGGAAAAATTTGGTTTAGATCGAACAAATATTTATTGCTCAAATCCTCGAGTGATAGTATTTCCAACATCCATTGATCAGGTTCAGCGAGTTATTTTTTTGGCTAACGAACTTGAGATCCCAATTGTACCATCTGGGGGTCGAACTGGACTGAGTGGAGGAGCTGTAGCCTCAAAATCTGAAATAGTTCTTTCAATGCATAAGATGAATAGTATCCTTGATGTGAACTTAAATGATCGCACAGTGACCGTCGAAGCTGGTGTGACAACTCAAGAGGTTCAAGAGGTAGCGACTAAAAATGGACTCTTTTATCCAGTTAATTTTGCTTCTGTCGGATCGAGTCAAATTGGTGGGAATGTTGCTACAAATGCTGGCGGAGTGAACGTTATTAAGTATGGAATGACCAGAGACTGGGTGTTAGGTATTACTGCAGTTACCGGATCTGGAGAGCTTTTAGAGCTGAACAAATCCCTCATTAAAAATAATACAGGGTATGATTTTCGTCATCTTTTTATCGGGTCTGAAGGAACGCTTGGAATTATTTGTAAAGTGACACTCAAACTGACCGAGCCTCCACCACCCTCATCTGTTTTTATTCTGGGCGTTTCAAAGTTTAAAGATTTGCTCGAGGTGCTAAAAATATTTCAGTCAAAATTATCCTTACAAGCATTTGAATTTTTCAGTGATCATGCGTTAGAGAAAGTTATAGAAGCCCATGGATACCCAAAGCCATTTGAAACTTACGCACCATTTTATGCACTAATAGATTTTGATAATCAAGACAACACATCCCAGGATGACGCTTTAAAATTGTACTCAGAATGTGCGGATAAAAAACTCGTTTTAGATGGTGTAATGAGCGAGAGCATTGCACAGTCTCAAAATATGTGGAAATTGAGAGAAGATATTTCTGAAACACTCTGGCATTATCAACCTTACAAGAATGATCTTTCTGTCAGAATATCTAAAATGCCCAAATTCTTGGATGAAGTTGGTAGTTTTATTAAAAAGAGTTATCCAAATTTTGAGGTAATTTGGTATGGCCACATTGGTGATGGTAATTTACATTTAAACATATTGAAGCCGGCAGCATTAAATAAGTCTGAATTTAAATCTCTATGTGATGATATTTCAATGAACCTAGGACAGCTTGTAGAAAGTTATGATGGAAGTATTAGTGCAGAACACGGAGTTGGTATTTTAAAGAGGGATTATCTCAAATTTTCAAAGTCGTCTGGAGAGATAAGTTTGATGGCAGAAGTAAAAAAAGTGTTTGATCCAAAAGGTATATTGAATCCGGGGAAGCTCTTATAATTTCAGCTGAGTCAAGTTAGGAGATATTTCCTTATGGGTTCATATAATCATAAAATAGATAGTAGCGACGCTTCACTCCCCTTGGGAAAGATTGTCTGTGTTGGGAGAAATTTTGCTGAACATGTTCGTGAGCTTGAAAATAAAATTCTTGATGAGCCCATATTATTCTTAAAACCATCTACTTCGCTTTCCCCCTTTTTAGAGCAAATAACGATATATAAATCTTTTGGAGCGTGCCATTTTGAAACCGAGCTCTCACTGTTGATTGGCAAGAAATTAACAGGATGCTCCAAACACGAAGCGGTAAATGCCATTGCAGGAATTGGCTTAAGTCTTGATCTTACATACAGAGATTTGCAGAAAGAATTAAAATCACAAGGACTCCCTTGGGAAAAAGCTAAAGCTTTTGATAATGCGTGCCCTACTTCAACTTTTATTTCAGCCAACAAATTCTATGATCTTGATAATATTTGTTTCAAAATGTACAAAAATGGTCAGTTACAACAATCTGCAAATACATCAAATATGATATGGAAAATTGCTGAATTGATTTGTTACGCGAGTAGATTTTTTACTTTTTTGCCCGGCGATATCCTTTTAACAGGAGCGCCGTCAGGCGTCGGAGCTCTTCAGAACAATGATACATTGCTTGCAGAAATTCCTGGCTTTTTGGACGTTAGTACCACTGTTGCTGTGAAATAAGATTATTTAAAATGGAAATAGAGAGAGGTATTTACCAACATTACAAGGGCAACCTTTATTCTGTTATTGGCCAGGCAACACACAGCGAGACCGGAGAGCAATTAGTCTTCTACCAGGCGCTTTATGGAGAGAGAGGCTTTTGGGCAAGGCCGCTTCAGATGTTTGGAGAAATGATTCATGTTTCAGGGAAAACAATACCTCGATTTAAGTTAGTAAGCAAAGCAGATGAAAAGTCATAGATTTGCAAATTTACTGAAAACAGAAGTACAAACTTTTGCAATTAGATCATCTGGGCCTGGAGGGCAAAATGTCAATAAAGTTTCATCAGGAATTCATTTGAGATTTAACCTTAATCAATCGTCGATACCAAGATATTTGAAAGAGAAAATCCTCAATAGTGCCGATAGAAGAATAAGTAAGGAAGGGGTGCTGATTATTAAGGCTCAGCGTTTCAGGACCAAAGAAAAAAATTCTAAAGATGCATTTGACAGGTTATTAAAGTTAATTGACCAGCATTTACTAATAACGAAGGAAAGAAAACCGCGGCAACCTTCAGGTAGGCAAATTCAAAAAAGGCTTGATGACAAGGCATTGAATTCAAGAAAAAAGTTGATGAGATCAAAGCTAATTTTCAGCGAGTGAGGACATGAATTAGATTAAAATATTTCAAAACCCTAGTTCAAATACCTATACATCCCAAGTGCAGCATCTTTATATCTATTATTTCAATAAACTGCTCTCCCCAAATTAACGCATGCTATATACTGCAATATATTAATTTTTAATCAGCAAGGGGTATGGGTGTGCTTGATAAAAATGGATTTAGATCCAATATTGCTATGATTGTGAGCAATGGCTGCGGCAAGGTTCTTTTGGCAAAGAGGATAGGTCAAAATTCATGGCAGTTCCCTCAGGGAGGTATTGATGGAGACGAAGCGCCAAAAGATGCCCTTTTTAGGGAGCTAAAAGAAGAAATTGGCCTTGACCAAAAAGATGTTGAGATTTTGAAACAATCCAGTCAGTGGTTTAAATATAAAATTCCGCTGAACTTACAAAGAAAGCGTTCGAAGCCAGTCTGCATAGGGCAAAAACAGAAATGGTTTTATTTAAAGTTAGTTTCTGATGAATCCAATATCAAGCTTGACTTAACATCGAATCCAGAATTTGACGAATGGCAGTGGGTTAACTATTGGTACCCAATTTCTGCGGTCATATCTTTTAAGAAAAAAGTATATCAGCAAGCGCTACGAGAGTTCGCAAAGTTAAATATGGATATGGAAAGAAGGCTAAGTGGATAGATTTTTCCAAACACATTCAATAGAGTGTTGTAATGGCAACTTTAAGCTTTTCAGTTTTACATTTGCTTTACTGAAAATTAAACAGATAAAAGAGACAGTTTTTTGCTTCATTTTCCAAATATTGATCCTATAGCAATTTCCGTTGGCCCTCTCCCCATAAGGTGGTATGGCCTTGCGTATTTATCCGGGTTTATCGTCGCGATAATATTAGCCAAGCGAAATAGCCAGAGACCCTGGTCTCCAATTCAAAAAAGTAAGGTAGAAGATCTGATTGCGTATGGTGTGATGGGAGTAGTTCTAGGAGGAAGAATCGGATACGTACTTTTTTACAGCGTAGACAGATGGATGGCCGATCCACTTCTCATATTACGAATTTGGGAAGGAGGTATGTCCTTTCATGGAGGATTAATAGGCGTTACTGCAGTAATCTTTTTATACAGTCGCGCCAATAAGATTGATTTTTTAAGCTTGGGTGATTTCGTAGCTCCTCTTGTGCCAGCAGGTTTGTTTTTTGGAAGGATTGGTAATTTTATCAATCAAGAGCTGTATGGACGGATTACCGAAGTGCCTTGGGCAATGATTTTCCCTGCAGATCCATTTAAATTGCCACGGCATCCGTCTCAATTGTATGAAGCTTTTCTCGAAGGGCTAGTCCTTTTTGTAATTGTCAACTTGTTTGCACGGAAGCCTCGTCCTAAAGGGCAAATCGCTGGAATATTTTTAGTTTTCTATGGATCATTTAGATTCGTTATTGAATTTGTGCGGCAGCCTGATGCTCAATTTTTGAATCAAGAGGCAATGATTTCTTCGCTCGAATGGATGACTCGAGGACAATGGCTATGCGTTCCAATGACCTTTTTAGGTGTATGGTTTTTACGAGATTATCTAATAAATTACATCAAAAGGTGACCCAAATTGATTCAATATCATAATTTAATGAAGTTCATTTTAGATAATGGTGTAGAAAAAATGGACCGAACTGGTGTCGGGACAAGGAGTATCTTTGGATATCAAATGCGGTTTAATTTGTCAGATGGATTTCCGCTGCTTACAACGAAACGCGTTCATTTCAAGAGTATTCTGCATGAATTATTGTGGTTCATCAGAGGTGATACGAATATCCGGTATTTGATAAGTAATGGTGTAAATATATGGAATGATTGGCCTTATCAAAATTGGCTGAAAGAGACGGGTCAGAATGTTAAATATCAAACTTATTCCCCGGAATGGCGTGCGAACATGAAGGAGTTTGTTCAAAAAATTAAAGAAGATGATGAATTTGCATCCAAATATGGAGATTTAGGTCCAGTTTATGGAAGGCAATGGCGCAATTTCGGTGGTGTCGATCAACTCGCTCAGCTGATTGATGATTTAAACAATAATGCTCATTCAAGAAGACTAATCGTATCTGCTTGGAATCCTGAAGATATTCCAGTTATGGTGAAATCTGGGTTACCACCATGTCACACGTTATTCCAGTTTTACGTAGCAGATGGAAAGTTAAGTTGTCAGCTCTATCAAAGGAGTGCAGACGTTTTTTTGGGTGTGCCTTTCAATATTGCATCTTACGCATTATTAACATTCATGATTGCTAAAGTTACTGGATTTGAGCCAGGCGATTTTGTTCATACTTTTGGAGATGCTCATTTATATTTAAATCATTTTGACCAAGTCAATGAACAATTATCGAGAGATTCATATCCTCTCCCAAACCTCATTATCAATGATGGGGTAGCTACTTTATTTGACTTTTTGTATGAAGATTTTGAGCTAAGGAATTATCAGCATCATCCTGCTATACCGGCATCAGTGGCTGTTTAATGAGATTATCAATCATTGTTGCAATGTCGCGAAATAATGCAATCGGTGTGAATAACGAGCTACCGTGGCATCTTCCTGAGGATTTAAAAAACTTTAAAAAACTTTCACTCAACAAGCCAATCATAATGGGTAGGAACACTTTTGATTCTATTGGCAGACCTTTACCAGAGCGAGATAATATTGTTTTGAGTCGCAACGCAGAAATGAATAACGAAAATATCTTTTTAGCGAATAATCAAGATAGAGCCTTAGACCTAGCTGAGGGATTCGCAAAAAAAAGGCAATGTGACGAGATTATGATTATCGGCGGGGAACAAATCTATCGTATGTTTTTCAGAAGTGTTTCAAGAATATATTTGACATTGGTGGATACTAATATCAACGGAGATGCATTCTTTCCAGCTTTGGATAAAAAAATTTGGGTTGAAAGATTTGTTTCAAAGAATATACATGAAAATGGACTTACCTATCAATTCTTAACACTTGAAAAATCTCAATGATTGATCTTCCTCGTCATTGTCCATTAATTGATTATATATTAGCAAAATCTAGGCTAGTTATTGCAAAATGGGGTATAAAATTTTGCCATGACATGTTACCTTATCACCCGAATAAAGGTCCGGTGACTCAAGTATTTAGACTAAACGCATTGATTTTTTTCAAATAGACTGATAAAAAGACCGACCCGGAATTAGATATAAATAAAAATAACGCTACAGCAATATCCTTAAATCCATTATTGAGGGACTCATGAAAAGACAAGCTTTTAACATTTTAATATCGCCACTTTTATTAGTAGGCGCATTGGCGAGCTTCCAGATTTATTCTGATGAGATGCAATCTGAACAAATCACGATAACTCCAGAAGTAAAAGTGAGTGATATTCTTTCTGCAGGCGCAAAGAAAGTGCAGAGCGCCAAGAGATCACAAGTTACTGTTGATCGAATAGCAGATCAAACTGATTCGTTACTTCAAGAATTTAAGCAAGTTAACAAGCAAATAGAGAACTTAAGGGTCTACAACTCTCAACTAGAAAGACAGATTGCCAGTCAAAAAAGAATCATGGCTGAGTTGAAGGAGTCTATATCTAATGCAACGGTCATTGAAAGAGGTGTCACGCCATTGATGATTTCTATGCTCGCAAGTTTGGAGGATTTTATTCAGTTGGATATGCCGTTTAAGAAAGAGGACCGATTAGACGCAGTTTCGGATTTAGAAATTAACTTAGACAGCGCAAAATTTTCTGCAGCTGAAAAATTCCGACAGATACTTGAGCTTTATGACATTGAATCAGACTACAGTTTATCTATTGAATCTTATCGAGATTTGATAGATATCAAATCAGACGGGTCTACGGTTGAAGTTGATATGCTCAGGGTTGGCAGGGTAGCTTTAATGTATCAAACCAAAGATAAGTCACAATCTGGAGCTTGGAATAAAGAAACTGGGTCATGGGAGGAATTGGGTTCTGAATATCGTCGTCCGATTGACCAAGGAATCAGAATAGCTAAAAAGATTAATACACAAGACGTGATGGAGATGCCGATTACGGCTCCGGAGGTAGCACAATGAAAATCTTCAATATAATTCGAGGAATTACGTCATTACTAGTCGTGTTTTTTTGCATCTCGGTAACTGCGCAAGAGGCAAAAACACTGGATGAATTGCTTGACATGATAGAGAGTTCTGCTATTTCTGAGACCGCTGAATCCAAAAAGAGAGAATCAAATTTTGTTCGTGATCAAAGAAAACAGGCGGGTCTTCTCAAACAAGCAAGGGATACAGAAGCGGCAGAGGAGAGACGTTCTGATCGATTAGAGAAAAATATCCGAGATAATGATATTCAAATTGCAAAATTGAGAGAACAAAAGGATAAGAGACTAGGTTCTCTTAAAGAACTTTTTGGCCACCTTACGGGTGCCGCTGGCGATATTAGAGCGAAGCTCGAACAATCTATTGTTAGTGCTCAATATACTGGGAGGACGGAGTTTCTTAGTGAGCTGATTGATAAGATGAGTAGTGATACAAGGCTGCCGAGTATAGAAGAAATAGAGCAGCTCTGGTTTGAGCATCAACGCGAGATGATTGAAAGCTCAAAAATTGTCAAATTTAATAGAAACGTTCTTATGGCAGACGGCACACAGGCTGAGATGGAAGTTGTCAGAATTGGAACATACAATCTCTTAGCTGATGGTAAATATTTAGAATACAGCCCGGAAACTGGTTTAGTGTCTGAATTAGCTAGACAGCCATCGGGATATAGTGGAGGAGCAGAGGATCTCCAATATGCTGATTCAGATTTTACTAAGGTTGGCATAGATCCCAGTGGTCCATTGGGAGGAGGTCTACTAAAGGCACTCATTAACACTCCGACGTTGTACGAAAGGTGGCAGTTCGGTGGAATAGTTGGCCTGATTATCACTATCGTTTTCTTTATAGCGATTATTTTGGCTGTCTATAGATTCGTTGTTCTCTCTGGCGTCGCATCAAAAGTTAAATCCCAGTTACAGTCAAAACAAGCAAATGAAAATAATCCGCTTGGTCGAGTGTTAAAAGTAGCTGATGAAAACGCTACTCTTGATACAGAATCTCTCGAGTTAAAACTGCATGAAGCGGTGCTGAGGGAGCGTCCAAAGATCGAATCTGGTCTCAATTATCTGAAAGTAATATCTATGGTTGCCCCACTAATGGGATTGTTAGGAACCGTAACGGGAATGATTATCACTTTCCAGATGATTACATTATTTGGAGCAGGAGATCCCAAAGCGATGGCTGGAGGTATATCTCAAGCTTTAATCACAACTGTTTTAGGTCTTGTGGTTGCAATACCTACCGTATTAATGCATACGCTTGTGAATAGTAAAGCGCAGAAGATACTTCATGTTTTGGAAGAACAATCTGCGGGTATAGTAGCGAGTTCTTTAGAGAGCAAATAATCGATGTTTTTTGCTGACACACTTGCCGAAATGGGCAAGTTCATGGACTCCGGAGGCAACGTGCTCTGGATGATTGTGATACTGCTCTTCTTTATGTGGACTCTCATTTTTGAGAGAGTTTGGTATCTGACGAAATCTTGTCCTAGAGTACTCAGGATTAAGATAGATGTGTGGTCTGGAAGGAAGGATCGTAGATCAAAATCTGCTCTACAAATTCGAGAGAAGGTGATTTCAGAAGCGGCCCTGCAAATCGATAATAACATGATGATGATTAAGACCCTTATTGCCGTTGCACCACTATTTGGATTGCTTGGAACTGTTACTGGTATGATAACTGTTTTTGATGTTATGGCCTTTACTGGTGGGGGAGACGTCAAGGCAATGGCAGGTGGTGTTTCGAAAGCCACAATACCAACAATGGCGGGAATGGTAGCTGCGCTTTCTGGGTTGTTTGCTATGACATTAGTAGAGCGTGCAGCCGAGAAAAAGAAATTTTATTTAGAAGATAACTTGATTATAGATAGAAGAATTGCAGAAAGATAAAAGACTTTACTTACTGGTAAACCATGAGAAATAGAACAGCAAAGGCACAATCACAAGGTCAAACAATAGACTTAACTCCTATGTTGGATGTTGTCTTTATTATGCTTATTTTTTTTATAGTCACTGCAACTTTTATCAAATTGCCCGGACCGACCGTCTCCAAAATTGACACTGTAACTGAAGACCCATATAAAAAGGTCACTATTCTTGTTGCAGTCACCGAAATTGATGAATTTTGGATTGATAAAAAGCGTGTTGAAGAAAGTGCTCTGAAATTGAATTTAACACGAATATTTAATGAGAATCCTAAAAGTGGAATGGTAATTCAAGCGGATAATGAATCGAGTATCGAGTCTTTAGCAAAGGTTGCTGACATTGCCAGAGATGTAGGTATATCTCCTGTAGCAATATCGGTAGAAAATGATTAAGAATAAATATAAATGAACGCTATAAGAATCAGTGCCTCTTCGCTTTTGGGTTTAGCTATAACCTTCGGTCTTGTATTTGTTATGTTCAAATTGATAGATTCGGGCAATGATGAACTGGATAATGAGAAAACTATTAAGATACCTGACTTTCTTCATATAGAAAGAGAATTAACAGAGAATATGAAGAAAACAGAGGTCGATAAACCAGATGAACCGGAGACGCCACCCCCAGAAATTCCAGAGGACCAGATAGATTTCGAGGTTCCTGATAATGCAGTAAGCATGGCGGCTCCCAAGGTAACCGCGAATTTAAATGCAAATTTAGGTACCTTTTCCAGAGATTCCGATTATATTCCTGTGTATGTGCCGCAGCCTCAATATCCCAGGAGAGCTCAATCTCGAGGTAAAGAAGGCTATGCCGTAATCGAGGTAATTATCACTCCCACTGGCGGTGTCCGAGATCCTAAACTTCTTGAAGAGGATCCCGAGGGCTGGGGCTTTGGTAGGGCTGCTATGAAAGCTGCTCTCAAACTTAAGTATAATCCTAGGGTGGTTGACGGAGTAGGACAGGAAGTACCTGGTGTTTTGTATAAATTTACATTTAACATGGCTAAATAGTAGATAAAAAGATGATTATTTTTTTTAGATTTACAAAATTTCTTTTCACATTCTTTTTAATGGCTTCGTTTAGTATGCTCTCTTTGTTCTCAAGCATAGGGCTTGAGGGCGGTTTTGCGGTTGCGCAAGAGGAAGAGGAGAAAAAGTATAAAAATGTTGAGACACGAAAGAGAGAGTCTGTCGGGAAGACATGCGGCAGTGCCCTTGATAAGGTAAGAGGCGAAAAAGGACCTATCTTTTTGGCACAAGCTGCTGAAGAAGCTGCGGCCGCTGCAGAGAGCTCAAATAATAAAGCGGAAGAGGCTATTAACGCTGCTAAAACCAAAGCTGAAAAGACGTTGCTTCAGCAGCAATATAAGGATCAGAAAGTTTCTGCGTCAGTAATAAGTAGATATCTCAGAGATTCACAGCGATTATGGAAAGATGGAGAAAAAGCACTTTTAAACATTGAGTCCAGGGCAAAAACCTGTGCTTCAGATTATGAGCAAATTCAAGTTTGGAACATGCTTGCATACACAAAGTATTCCCTTGACGATTTCCCTGGTGCTACGCGATATTACGAGAAGATTGTTAACGCACCGGGTGAGGATGACGCATTTCGATTAGATACTAGGAGAACGCTTGCACAGTTTTATGCGCAGGCGGAGAGATATTCAGAATCCATTGAGCAATACGAGATTTGGTCCGACCGAGCTTTTAGTGTTGGAGCAACTGATCGTCTCATGATGGCTCAGCTATATAGTATATTAAAAAGAAAGGATAAAGCCCTGGAGATGGCAGCTATTGGAATTTCCGAAGCGGAAGCCAAAGGAGAAGTTCCAAAAGAGGGTTTCTGGCAGGTCCAAGTCCCTATTTATTATGATCGAGCGCAATACAAGACGGTCGGTACAGTGCTTGAGAGTTTGGTTAAATTTTATCCAAAGTGGACTTATTGGAAACAGTTAGGTGGTATGTATGGTATGCAGGAGAGAGAGATGGATAACCTTGTGTCTTATGAGGTTGTTTATCTAAACGATCAGCTAACTTCTGAGACTGATATCCTACAAATGGCTTATTTTTATCTAGGTGCAGAGGTTCCCTATCGCGCAGCTAAAATTATCAAAAAAGGTATGACAGATGGAATTATAGAAAAAACTGCCAAAAATTATAAAACTTTGGCGGACTCTTGGTATCAGGCTAGTGAATTGCAGCAAGCCCTTGGTGCTTACGAGCGGGCTTCAAAATTATCGGATACTGGAGAAATACAATTTCGAATCGCTTCAATTTACTTGGACTTGGGTCAAGACAAAAAAGCATATGATGCCTCTTTGAAGGCAGAGCGAAAAGGAGCAGGAAAAAATACTGCCTCAAACTATAACAAAATGGGTAGTGCGCTGATAAACATGTACTGTTTCAGAGACGCTGTTAAGGCATTTAATAAAGCTGTTAAATCGTCCAAGGATAAGAAAAGCCAGAGATATCCGAGACAATGGATCAAGTACGCGAATTTTGAAGATGATCGCTACCGAAAGCTAAGAGATGCTGGGGCAACTGTCAGGAGTTGCGGAAAAGCTTAGTTTCGACACTTTATTCAAGCTGAGAAAGATCTCTTACTGCTCCTTTGTCAGCGCTAGTGGCGAGTTTGCTATAGGCTTTCAGAGCAGGCGTTATATTTCGTGGCCTGAAATTTTTTGGCTTCCAACCTTGAGAATCTGCGCTTTTTCTTCGTTCTTTTAGCGCTTGATCTGAGATAACAAGCTCGATAGTCCTTTTGGGAATATTGATTTTGATTAAGTCGCCATTCTCTACTAGACCAATATTCCCGCCAGCTGCTGCTTCTGGGCTCACATGACCTATTGATAGACCTGATGTGCCGCCAGAGAAGCGGCCATCGGTTATGAGTGCACAAGCCGCACCCAGATTTTTTGATTTTAGGTAGCTTGTTGGATAAAGCATTTCCTGCATTCCAGGTCCTCCTTTTGGCCCTTCATATCTGACAACAATAATTTGCCCTGGACTTATTTGATTAGTTAAAATTAGGTCTACAGCTTCATCTTGGCTTTCTGCAACCACTGCTGAGCCCTCAAAAACAAAAATTGAGTCATCGACTCCCGCGGTTTTAACTACACATCCATCAGGCGCTAAATTCCCTTTAAGAATTGCCAGGCCACCTTCGAGGCTATATGCATTCTCAAAATTTCGAATACAGCCATTATCTCTATCGGCATCAACAGATTGCCATCTTGTACTTTGGCTGAATGCGGTTTGTGTGGGTATGCCAGCAGGTCCTGCTTTATAGAAATCGATAACTTCTGTTTCTCGAGTAACCATCACATCCCATCTCGCCAAAGCGGCGTTCATAGATGTCGAATGAACGGTTGGTAGCTCACCATGTATCAAACCTGCTCTGTTTAACTCTCCAAGGATACCCATCACTCCACCGGCTCGGTGCACATCTTCCATATGATAGTTTGGTGTACTAGGAGCGACTTTGCACAACTGCGGTATATTTCTGGATAATCTGTCAATATCATTCAAATCAAAATCAATCATACCTTCCTGAACAGCAGCTAGTAAGTGCAAGATTGTGTTTGTAGAACCACCCATTGCGATATCAAGAGTCATTGCATTTTCGAAGGCTTTAAAATTAGCTATTGATCGCGGCAGCACTGATTCATCATCTTGTTCATAGTATCTTTTGGCTATCGAGACAATGGTTCTGCCCGCTTCTAGAAATAGCTCTCTTCGGTCTGAGTGTGTTGCGAGCAGTGAGCCGTTTCCAGGCAACGACAGTCCGAGAGCTTCTGTTAAACAATTCATCGAATTTGCTGTAAACATGCCAGAGCACGAGCCACAAGTCGGACAAGCAGATCTTTCATACTCCTCTACTTTTTCATCACTTGCGGTATCGTCCACTGCAATTACCATTGCATCAACCAGATCAAGTTTATGATCGGCTAATTTAGTTTTGCCCGCCTCCATTGGACCGCCGGAGACGAAAATTGTTGGAATATTAAGACGCATTGCAGCCATTAACATTCCAGGCGTGATTTTGTCGCAATTTGAAATACAGACAATAGCATCAGCACAATGTGCATTTACCATATACTCTACAGAGTCAGCAATCACATCTCTTGAAGGGAGCGAGTAAAGCATTCCGTCATGCCCCATTGCTATGCCATCATCTACAGCGATAGTATTAAATTCTCTTGCTATTCCTCCTGCTTTCGCTATTTCTCCAGCTACAAGGTCGCCCATATCTTTCAGATGAACGTGCCCAGGGACAAATTGAGTGTAAGAATTAGAGATTGCAATTAGTGGTTTATCAAAATCTTCATCTTTTAAACCGGTAGCGCGCCAAAGAGCTCTTGCACCGGCCATATTTTTGCCCTTCATTGTTGTATGAGATCTATATTTAGGCATCTTCAAGCTTAACGTTCGTTGAGATCTGTTCCATAATCGACCTACTTGTTTATTATGAAATTCAAATTATGTTTTGGTTGGTGATGAGTATACCTTGGGTTGAGTTGTCTGGGAAATTAGATATCGTTGCTGTAACGATTGAATTATATTAGTTCTTAAAACTAGATAACTTGAATTTGTTATGGTGTACACATCATATTCATGAGTACTTTGATTTTTACCATGATTTCCTGACTAATATATCTTATTATCAGGGATCTGAAGATCTATTAAGGAAAAAAAATGTCATTTGCGGACAGAGATGGTTTTATCTGGATGGACGGTGTCCTCACCGACTGGAGGGATGCTAAAACCCACTTTTTAACTCATTCTTTACACTATGGATTATCAGTTTTTGAGGGAGTCCGCGCCTATCAAACTAAAAAAAACGGCACGTGTATATTCAGATTAAAGGATCATACTCGTCGTTTATTTGATTCAGCTAAGATTCTTCAATTAGAGGTGCCTTATTCTCAAGACGAAATTAACCAAGCTCAACTTGAAGTAGTCAAGGTAAATGATCTTCAAGAGGCTTACATTAGACCGTTAGTATTTCTCGGATCACAGGGAATGGGGTTGAGAGCAAAAGACCTTAAGGTCCATGTAGGGATCGCTGCGTGGGAGTGGCCTTCATATATGTCTCCCGAATCTCTTGAAGTTGGCATAAAAGTTCGCACATCCTCATATACTCGACATCATGTAAATATTACTATGTGCAAAGCAAAGGCGAGTGGCAACTATATTAATTCAATGATGGCATTGAGGGAGGCTCTTGATTCTGGATGCGATGAGGCAATGATGCTGGACACTGAGGGCTTTGTTGCTGAAGGTAGTGGAGAAAACTTTTTTATGGTGAAAAATGGAGTTATATATACTCCAGAGTTAACTTCTTGTCTGAATGGTATAACGCGAGATACTATTTTTTCATTTGCTGCAGATCAAGGGATACGGGTTTGTGAAAAAAGAATTACCAGAGACGATGTTTATATATGTGACGAGGCCTTTTTTACGGGCACGGCAGCCGAGGTTGTTCCTATAAAGGAATATGATGGTCGTACCATTGGTTCCGGCAAGCGAGGCAGTGTAACTGAAGCACTTCAGACTAAATATTTTGATGTCGTTAAAGGAAATAATCCAGATTATGATGATTGGCTAGAGCCAGTTGGAAAAACCTAATTACATTCAGGAACATGCTTAGTGGGTGATGATAAAAAGGGTAAAGTTAACATCCTTTGTATGAAGTGGGGTGATAAATACCAAGCTAAATACGTAAATACCCTTTATCACATGGTCGAAAAAAATCTTTCTAAGCCCTTTCGCTTCATTTGTCTTACCGACGATGACAACGGGCTAATTACTAATATAGAATCTTTCCCAATTCCTGAAATTCGAGCCCCTATATCTGGTCCAGAGCGCGGGTGGAATAAACTTAGTGTCTTTTCAAGTACCCTCTATGACCTCGAGGGTGATGTGCTCTGTTTGGATTTAGATCTTATAATCGTTGGCAAGTTAGATGATCTTTTTGATTATCCGGGAGATTTTTTAATAATTAAAGATTGGATAAAGCATGACGGCACTGGCAATTCATCAGTTTATAGATTTTGCTTAGGTGCTCATCCAGAAGTCTTATCTGAGTTTGAAAAGGCATCTGTGTCGATCAAAAAGTCTTTTCGAAATGAGCAAGAGTATTTATCGTCAATGATGTTGAATAAGAAATGTTTGCAGTATTGGCCAAGAGAGTGGTGTAAAAGTTTCAAGCGGCACTGCATCAAACCATTATCTTTTTTCGTTCCAAGAGAAACAGCTATCCCCGACAATAGTCGGATAATTGTTTTCCATGGGAAGCCTGATCCCGATGATGCTATCAGAGGGAATAGTGGAAAGTGGTATCGGAGGTTTAAGCCAGCAACTTGGATCGAAAATTACTGGAGCTAGAGTGCCTGTAACTCTTTAATAATTTATGTCGCGTATCCTATACTCCTTTATTTTATATCTTTTGAGTCCGTTTATAATTTTAAACTTGATGCTCAGAGGGTTTAAATCAAGTGCGTATTTCTCAAGATGGGGTGAACGTTTCGGATATATAAACTTCGATAGCAGAAAAGAAGTTATATGGATACATGCGGTGTCAGTGGGAGAGGTGATGGCATCGGTCCCACTTGTAGAGTACTTTTTAAATCAGTCGAAAAAGTATCAAGTTATTATAACAACTACAACTCCAACTGGATCTAATCAGGTTACGAAATGTTTCGGTCGTGATGTTGAGCATTGTTATATTCCATATGATTTTATTGGTCCCGTCACTCGATTTATAAAGCAAGTAAATCCAAGAGCTCTAATTCTTATGGAAACTGAATTATGGCCAAATATCATCAATTACTGTAAAAAAAATAATATTAAGATTGTGTTGGCAAATGCAAGAATGTCTCAAAGATCCTTTAATTCATACAATTTCTTTTCATGGTTTGTTTTGCCAATGTTTAAATCTATCGATTTAATTGCTGCGCAGTACAAAGAGGATGCAGATCGTTTTAAAGAATTGGGAACACCAACGGCGAAAATTATTTTGACTGGAAATCTTAAGTTTGATTCATCAGTGACCAATAGTGAAAGGCTGAAAGCCAAACGAATACTCAAAGAAATGGCTCCAAAATATGTTTTGATTGCAGCCAGCACGCATCAAAATGAAGAGGCAATAATTTTAAAAATTTATAGGAATTTAAAAGAGGAGTTTCCTGACTTAAAACTAATTGTCGTTCCGAGACATCCAGAACGCTTCGAAGTTGTTGCGCAACTCTTTGAATCATCGAACTTCATCATAAAAAGAAGATCGTCGTCTAAAAGCTTTTCTAATGCCGACATAATTTTAGGAGATACGATGGGTGAGTTAAAATATCTTTACGGCGTTTGTGATATTGCATTTGTTGGGGGCAGTTTAGTCAAGACCGGAGGCCATAATACTATTGAACCGGCAGCTTGGGAAATTCCAGTATTGGTCGGACCCCATACCTTTAATTTTTCCTCTGTTAATAAAATTCTTTCTGAGGCGGGTGGATTGAAAATTTGTAAAAATCCATTTGAATTAGAATCAGAGCTTGGTCGTCTTTTAAGGGATAATGAATACAGGCTTTCGACTGGCGCCTCAGCATCTCGCGCACTCGAAAAGAGTTCGGGAGCCTTGAAATTGTTAACCAATGAGATAAGTCAGATTATCTGATGACTTGTATTTTAGGATCTAATCTCGCATTTAATTGGTAGATATCATCTGGTGAGAGCTGGCCTGCTACTTGTTTTAAGCTCATCATTGCATATATATAGTCGTATTTTGAATTAGCATAGTTTCTTTTTGCCTGAAAGAGAGCTCGCTGAGCACTTAACACATCTACGATATTCCGTGTGCCAACTTCATAACCTGCTTGTGTTGCATTCAAAGCGCTTTCTGCAGATGTAATAGCTTGGCTGCGGGCTTTTACACGAGCAGCATTGGTTATAACCAGCTGATGCTGTGCTCGAGCGTTTTGAGCAGTCGTCCTTTTGACTGCTTCATAACTTTCATCTGAGGCAATTGCTCTCTGTTTTGCCTGCCTACTTGAAGCATTTAAACCTGAGGACCAAATTGGCATGCTAAAAGAAAGGTTAATGCTATGGCCATCATTGAGAGATGAAATGTTTGAGCTTGATTCAGAGGGCAGATAACTAATCTGTGATCCATCTGTATCTGAGTCAGAGTATCTAGCACTTG
>CACLAG010000003.1:0-61584 GCA_902604945.1 uncultured SAR92 cluster bacterium
TTTAAATACAGACAAATTCTCTTTAAATGGCGAGCCTGTTGACTCTGAGCTCGAATTTGTCGGGGGTGAGTCCGCAGGAGAGCAGCGACTGTTGCATTATTTTGAAACTAATTCCGCAAGCACTTACAAAGAAACTCGAAATGCTTTGGATGGGGAAAATTACTCTACAAAATTTTCAATTTGGTTAAGTAGTGGCTGTATCTCTGCCAGAAATATTATTTCTAACTTAAAAAAATATGAATCTCTAAATGGGAAAAACAACTCAACCTATTGGATATTTTTTGAACTTCTTTGGCGGGAATATTTTCAATGGTATGCGCATCATTATAAAGAGAGCCTGTACAAGATATCTGGAGTGACTGGAATAAGACCTTTATCAAGCTTCTATGCTGAACGCTTAAAAAAATGGGAACAAGGCACCACTCCCTATCCGTTGGTAAATGCTCTTATGAATCAATTAGTCAGCACTGGTTATATGTCCAACAGAGGGAGACAAATAGTGGCAAGCTGTCTAGTCAACGAGCTCGAATTGGACTGGAGATATGGCGCTAGTTTTATGGAATCTCATCTTATAGATTACGACGTTGCCTCAAACTGGGGAAATTGGCAATCGATTGCGGGTGTCAGCTCAGATGGCAAAAAGAAACATTTTGATTTAAATAAACAAACTAAATTATTTGACCCGCACCGTTCTTTTATAAAGTATTGGAAAGGGGAGAGGGGGGCAAGACAACTTGATTCAGTTGATCAGTCAGACTGGCCTATTTAGATGGAACTTTAATTTTCCGCCATATCTCGGTAACTAACGGTTACCGTAATATCAGCTTCATCAATTTGAACGGAAGCAAAACGAGTTCCTTTCTCATAATTCAATACAGATACCTTTGATTGAACACTAGTCACAAGTACCCAACCATAAGTAGGCATTTCGTTGACATAATAGTCAAACGCAACCTCAGCAGACTGTGATGATTTTATTACAGCTTGACCCAGCCATGTTTCTCCTGAATTAAATAAAAGTGATCTACTGATATCGATTGAATCAGACCTAGAAACTGGAATATCGGCAAATGATTTGCGAGCATCTAAGTCAATCTCTTTGTTGCTTGGATTCGATGCACCCGTGCCGAGGTTACCGCCGATTTGGGATGTACAGGCTGAAAGAACAACGACAATACTAAATATTAATAGAGAGTTTATAGACATTTTTTGTTACCCCATGTTTGTTATTATTATTCATCGGTCACACTGAAATATAACTCTTTATTCTATTAATTAATACATTTTATGTATGGCTACATGAGCAATTTGAGACAATTTAAGCGATCTATTTGGTATTTTTGCAAATAATTGTGTACCGTTTATCTGACTATATATAAGAAACCGATACCTAATGCATTAGCATTGTAAGTTACTGAATGTTATATATAAATTTTTCTATCAAACGGTCTCTAAGATTAAGCGATTGGGGGTTTTTATGTTTAAAATATTATCGCCCCTACGCATTAATTAGCCCAATGGTTTGCACTTTTCTAAAAAAGGCGCTAAATTTACATATCCAGTGCCCCATAGATATTGAAATCCAGGCGGTTCTGTAACACGTGGCATGGTCCGAAATCAGTTTTGAACAGGATTCGTGCTAAAAAAAAATACAAGATTAAGAAGGGTATTTACAATGAATGGTAACTTAAGTGTCAGCGATCCAGTTGGAGTTTCCTTTTGGATTATATCTATGGCGATGGTAGCCTCTACTGCATTCTTCTTCCTTGAGCGTGATCGAGTATCAGGCAAGTGGAAGACGTCTTTAACAGTAGCCGGCTTGGTAACACTCATCGCTGCGGTTCACTATTATTACATGCGTGATGTATGGGTAGGCTCTGGAGAATCTCCAACAGTCTTCCGTTATATTGATTGGTTATTAACTGTTCCTTTACAAATGGTAGAGTTCTACTTGATTCTAGCTGCTATCACTGTGGTTAGCGGTGGAGTATTCTGGCGTCTGTTTATCGGTTCGGTAGTTATGTTGCTTGGTGGTTTCCTCGGAGAGGCAGGCTATATGAACGAATGGCTCGGCTTCACCATAGGGATGTTAGGTTGGGCATACATCCTTTATGAAGTGTTTAAAGGTGAAGCAGCACAAGTTAATGCGGCAAGCGCGAATGCAAGCTGTCAGAAAGCTTTTAATGCAATGAAGCTGATCGTAAGTGTTGGTTGGTCAATCTATCCCCTAGGGTATTTCTTCGGATACTTGATGGGTGGAGCAGTCGATGCGAATACATTGAATGTGGTTTACAACATCGCAGACTTTGTTAACAAGATCGCCTTCGGACTGGTTATTTGGGCAGCTGCAGTAGCTGACTCAGAGTAAGTTTTAAGTTTTATTTAAAACTTCGGAAAAAGCCAGCTATGCTGGCTTTTTCTTTCTGAGGCTTCCAAAAAATTTAATCAAAAAAATTAATACAAATAGAAGGACAAATATGTCCCACGTATTCAAACATCCAGGGGTAAGACTAGAATCTAAGTTAAGTAATCTTTTACTTAATGAGATGCCAGGTATAGAAAGTAGTCTTTACAGCGCAGCTAACCATCATTTTCAAACGCCTGGGAAAGCCTTTAGAGCTCATCTTGCACTCTCAAGCGGTATCGCTCTGAAATTAGAGCCAGAGAGCTTTTTAGAGTGGGCTGCTGCTTGTGAACTGCTTCATAATGCATCACTTGTTCATGATGATATTAGTGACGCAAGTACTCATAGACGGGGCCGACCGAGTGTTAACCACCATTTTGGTAAGGATGTTGCTCTATGTCTCGGTGATTGGATGATAGCGAAAGCTTTCGAACTTGCATCTAGACATCATCAATACGGAGGAAAACTTACTTCAATTTTATCCTCTGTAATGCAAGAGACTTGCAATGGACAAGTTTCAGATACGGTTCAACGCAGAATTAGCTCATTACACTCATGGCAGTCAATCGCAAAAAGTAAAACAGCTCCATTACTGATGGCTCCCATTGAAGGGGTAGCTTCTATTGCTAAATTAAATTACCAGAAAGAATCACTAGAAAAGATAGTGAGCCTTTGCGGCTTAGCATATCAAGGCAGGAATGATATCGACGATATCGTGCCTTCCACTCAAAAATCAAGCGACTTAATAGGGAGAAAACCAAATTTAGTAATCAGCCTCTACGCGGCTAACAATCAGCATAAAACTGATTCGTTCACAGAGTGGTACAATTCGAACGATATCGGTGCAGCTGGTAAATGGCAAAAGATAATTGGCGTTAGCGATGCCATTCAGCAATCCAATAGCCTTGTTGATACTTGGCTAATTGAAGCCAACCGTTCAATCACGACTATGCCAGAATCCTTGCATAATACACTGAAACATATTGTTGATTCAGTTAAACTACCGGTTAAGAAAATTAGTCATAATCGATTAGCGTAGAGTCAAAATGAAAATAGATTCTCCCATTGGGGTCATGCATAAGCATGGCAAATCGTTTTATTGGGCGAGTCTTTTCTTGGGACGGCAACATACATCGAGTGCTGCTATCCTTTATCAGTTCTGTCGATTCTTGGATGATATTGCCGATGGAAATCAGCCCGACAGAGTAGAATTACTAATGTCAGTCTCAAAGACTATCAAATTAAAACAAGATCATTCCGAGCTTTGCGTGAGTAATTTCCTGACTATGAGCGAGAAAAACGATATTCCTTCAAAACCTGCTGAGGAACTTATTACTGGCATGCTCTCTGATCAAGGAATTGTTGAACTTAAAACAGAGAGAGAATTGTTGAGATATTGTCACGCCGTCGCCGGAACCGTTGGAGTAATGATGTGTAAGATTCTTGGATGCAAAACTCAAACTGCGAACCAATTTGCGGTCGATCTTGGCATTGCTATGCAATTAACAAATATTGCACGAGATGTGCTTGAAGATGCCAATATGGGTCGACGCTATCTACCATCTGAATGGCTTAGTGACTCGATAAAAACAAATGATATTCTTAATATAATTCCATCATGCAAAGAACCTGTCTCTCTCGCAATTCAGAGGCTTCTTACTTTATCGCAGAAATATTACCAAAGCGCTCTTAAAGGCACAAAGTTACTTCCTATCAGATCGAGATTCGCGATTATCGTTGCACTTCGGATTTACGAAGCTATAGGAACTAAACTTGCAAAAAACAACTTCAAATGGTGGATGGGAAGAACTATCGTCAGCAAGTGGAGTAAATTTATTTTGACCTTAAGATCTCTCATTGATTTGGCAACTATTAGAACAGCGCCTCATGATAAAAATCTCCACATTCACTTAAAAGGACTATCTGGCGTTGACTATTGACGAATTTGATATTGCAATTCTTGGTGGCGGTAACGCGGGAATGACTCTTGCTGCAAAGTTATCATTAGCCAGTTGTGACAAAAGCATAATTATATTTGAACCCCACTCTCCTAAACTTAAAAGTGCAACTTGGAGTACTTGGGCGGATGACTCAGAGGTATCAAGCCTAAAGCCTTATTTGAAGGGTATATGGAAACGCTGGAAAATAGTTGGAAACCAGTCTCAAGTAGTCCACAAAAGTTTGGACTTTAGCTATATTGCAATCGATGCAACAAAGTATCTTGAGGGATGTGCCAAAATTATAGACGACAGAGTGAAGTTAATTTCTAGTTATGTGGAAACAAAAAAAACCTCAGATGGGATTCTTTTATTGGCGCAAGAAAAAAAATTTATAGCAGATTTAATTTTTGATAGCCGTCCTGCAAATCCAGACGAAAACGGACTCAAACAGCACTTTATTGGTTGGGAAATAGAAGTAAATCAGACATTGACTAACACTGATACAGTGACACTAATGGACTTCAGAGCTGATCAATCGAGAGGAATTCATTTTATTTATGCTCTTCCGCTTTCGGGAAACAAACTACTTGTCGAATCAACGATGTTATCTAAGAATGTTGAAAATGACGATTGGTATTATGATGCGATTGAAGAATGGCTGATCTTAAATAAATTAAGTATAAAAGAGAAGTTAAGAGAGGAGCGCGGAGTAATACCGATGCACAAAACAAAACAGCCATCCTCAGATTTAATTGACATTGGAGTTCGCGGGGGCAGCGTTCGATTATCATCAGGATATTCATTTTCAATTGTACAACAACGGGCAAATGCCCTTGTTGAGAAAATAATTAATAATGATTCAAGTTTATTGCTGAAAACCAGAGGTTATCCTTTAGGTTTTTTAGATAGTGTTTTCAACCGTGTGCTATTAGATTATCCGAATATTGCAGCTGAGATTTTTCTTAAACATTCCAGCGCCTTAGATGGAAATGAGTTTGCATCTTTCATGCGAGGCTCACAAAATATTAGGATATGGTTCAAAGTAATGTCAGCACTGCCGAAATTTATTTTTATACAATCATTTTTTAAAACGCTTTTTAGCTATGACTATCATTGACATAATCTCTATTGCTCTAATTATTATCCTTGGTGTTCCTCATGGCAGCTTAGATGGAGTGATTGCTAGAAAACTTGGGTGGTCAAAGAATTTAATGGAGTGGATATCGTTTAATGTTTTATATCTATCTATTGCCTTAATGGTCATTATTATTTGGTCTAGCTTGCCGTTTATTAGTCTTACCATATTTTTATTAATTTCAGGAATTCATTTTGCACTCAGTGATATTTCGAACTTATCAAAAGATAATAAATTGACCCTTTTGCCTTTAATAGCTCATGCAGGTTTGATACCTATTGCGCTCCCAACTCTGCAGAAAGATCAAGTTAGCTCTATTTTTGCAGCACTATCAAACGATGATCATAGTGCTCTACTAATATCGATAATCGAAAACATTTTTCCATTTTATATTATAATAGTGAGCACTTACTTTATTTTTTCGTTTTATTCTAAAAAATGGCTTAAGCATAGTCTCGCCCTAACTTGTTTTATTTTTATTTCCAATTTTTTACCCGCTTTACTTACTTTCTCATTGTATTTCTGTTTTTGGCACAGTCGCGGACATATGTTGAGAATTTGGAAATCAATTGATGTGTCTGAAAGGACCTCTTATATCATTGAAACGTTAAGTTATACGATCGTTACATGGTCATTGTTAGCTATTGCATTTTTTGCACTAAATGACACTTTAAGCACTACATTAATCAAATTGGTATTCATTGGTCTGGCTGCATTGACGGTGCCTCACATGATTTTAGTAGATTTCTTGGCAAATAAAAGGCGAGTAATTTGACTTCGATTGATAAGCGTAAAGATGAACACATCGAATATGCGATGGATCCCACAAATCGAAAAATAGAGAATTCAGAATTCGATGGATTAGTTCTGGAACACGATTGTGTGCCTGAAATCTCGTTTGATGAGATTGATATTAGCTCTATGTTCCTTAACCAATCGATCTCGGCACCCCTTATAATTGGAGCAATGACGGGTGGCAGTAATGAAGGCGATAGAATAAACGAAAATTTAGCCAAAGCAGCACAAAAACTACAAATCCCTCTAGCGCTTGGTTCGCAACGTGCTGCAATTGAAACTGGTAGAGCACAAAAAATCCGAGAGATAGCGCCAGATGCTTTAATACTCGGAAATTTAGGTGCGACGCAAGTGAGAGATCACGGCGTAGAATTTGTGAAGAGAGCCGCAGAGTCTGTGAATGCTGATGCAATGGTAATCCACTTTAACCCACTTCAAGAACTCATTCAGCCAGGAGGTGATACCGATTGGTCGAGAATATTAAGTGAGATAAAAAAATGCTCTGAATCACTCAGGATTCCAATAATTGCCAAAGAGGTAGGGTCTGGGATAAGTGTAAGGTCAGCAAAAAAATTGCAATTTGGGGGAATTAACTGGATAGAAGTTGCAGGGAGAGGTGGAACGAGTTGGGCAAGGATAGAGATGAGTAGAAACTCAAATGACTACTTAAGGAAAGTTGCTGAACCATTTTTAGACTGGGGAATGGATACAGTTTCGTTGATTAAGTTAATTAGACGAAATATGAACAAGGTTAACCTTATTGGTTCTGGTGGGATTAGGAATGGTCTAGATGTGGCAAAATGTTTAATCTTAGGCTGTGACCTTGCAGCAGTTGCTCAACCATTTTTGAGCCCTGCTCGTAAATCAAGTGAAGCTGTGATTGAAGCTGTTTCGGTTTATACCGAACAGTTAAAATGGGCGCTATTTTTGACAGGAAGTAGGAACTTGATCGACCTTAAAAAAGTAGAGATATATGAAAAATGATGAGACATTTTTATTCAATCAACCGGGAGTAATGTGGGTTAAATAGATGAATCATGTTATCTCAAAAGTTGCTAATGGCATTGGACTTATTACTCTGAATAGACCCGAGGCAATAAATGCACTCTCTTTAGATATGGTTTTGCGTTTATCTAAGATTCTAAATGAGTGGGCGGCTGATTCGAAGATCGAGGCTGTAGCTATTCGAGGTACGGACAAGAATGGAAATTTTGGAAACTTTTGTGCTGGTGGTGACATACGCTTTTTTCATAAAGCGTGTATTGATGAAAGTTCTGATCTTGGTCGTTTTTTTACAGAAGAATATAAGCTAAATCATCTGATTTTTAACTACTCCAAACCTTACATCGCATTTATGGATGGTATTGTCATGGGAGGAGGAATGGGTATTTCTCAAGGGGCATCACTTCGAATCGTAACTGAGAGATCAAAAGTTGCTATGCCTGAGACAAATATTGGGCTCTTTCCGGATGTCGGGGGAGGATATTTTCTTCCAAAATGCCCTGGATATACCGGAGAATATCTTGGGCTTACTGGACAAGTACTAACTGGACAGCAATCACTAGCTGCAAATTTGGCGGATTTCGCAGTTGATAGCACAAAACTGGAAGACTTTTGGGATCTAGTTGAATCAGGGTCCAAGCTCGCCATCGAGCGAATAAACGAACTTTATTCAGAGGTAAAGGCGGTATCTTTAAATGAAGATAGTGCTTGGATAACTTCAGAGATTGATCATGCTTTCCAACATAGGCATTTAGAGGAAATAATGGAATCACTCTCAAAATCAGACACAAAATGGGCACAAAAAACTCTTTCAATGCTTTCAAAAAGATCTCCTCTAATGATGAGTGTGTCGCTTAAACAGATAAAACTGGGACGGGAAATGTCACTGGCTGATGAGTTAAGACTGGAGAGAACTCTTGTTCATCATTGCTTTTATACAGCACACCTCGAGAGATATCGAGAAAAGACTGAGACTGTTGAGGGCATAAGAGCTTTGGTTATTGATAAAGATAACTCTCCGAATTGGAGCCCAAAGACTATTTCAGAAGTCACTGATGAAATGGTTGATCCTTTTTTTGAGAGTCCTTGGCCAGAATCTCAACATCCCCTCGAAGCTCTCATATAATGGTAAGTCATAAAACTAAGATACACAAAGATCAAAAGACTGCAATTATTATTGGTGCAGGATTTGGCGGTCTTTCATTAGGTATTAGATTACAAAGCCTTGGCTTTAATACAATAATATTAGAGAAATTAGATGCTCCCGGCGGAAGGGCCTATGTAAAAAAAGTTAAAGGATTTACTTTCGATATGGGCCCCACAGTCATTACCGTCCCACATTTTATTGAAGAGTTATTTTCTTTAGAACAACTACAAGATGACCTTAATAAGCCGGACTTCCCTCAAGAGGTACTCCTTAATAAGAATTCAGAAAAAACCTCAACAAAAAAATATGCAAAGATTGTCCCAATAAAGCCCTTCTACAGAATCTACTTTCATGACAAAACTTACTTTGACTATGACGGTGATCCGGTTAATACACGAAGACAGATCAAAGAGATTGAGGAAGAGGACTTAGCAGGCTACGAAAGATTTCATGAGGATGCTGAAGCAATCTTTAAAAGGGGATTTTTAGAGTTAGGTTATACTTTTTTTGGCAGCGCAAAAGAAATGTTTAAAGTACTGCCGGATCTCTTAAAACTAGATGCAGTAAGAAGTCTTTTCTCATTCACTAGTAAATACTTTAAAAGTGACAAGTTGCGTCAAGTTTTTAGTTTTGAAACACTTTTGGTAGGAGGAAATCCTCTATCAGTACCCGCCATTTATTCGATGATACACTTCGTCGAAAAAACATGGGGTGTTCATTATGTGATGGGAGGCACTGGAGCTTTGATCAATGGGATGGTTAAAAAATATCATGAGCTCGGTGGTCAAATAAAATATAATTCTGAAATTGAAGAAATAACAATAAATAAAAGACAAAACTTCTTCTCAAAGCCCACGGTATCAGGGGTTCAAATAAAAAATGGTGAATTACTTAAATCTAATTTGGTAGTAAGCAATGGTGATTATGCCAATACCTACATGCATCTAATTAAGAATAAATTTCGAAGATGGAATAAAGATTGGAAAGTCAAAAAAATGAATTACTCGATGTCTCTAGTTGTTATTTATTTTGGCTTTAAATATGAGAAAGAATTAAATCTCAGACATCACAATATAATTCTTGGACCAAGATACGAAGAATTATTAAGCGATATATTTAAAAGAAAAATATTAGCTAAGGATTTTAGCCAATACCTTCACATACCAACTTTAACGGACAAGTCTCTTGCACCAAAGGGACACCATGCTGCATATACCCTTGTCCCGGTACCCAACAACGCGAGTAATATTGATTGGTCGATTGAAGGGCCGAAGCTGACAAAGACAGTTCTGTCTTTTTTAGACTCAGAAGGGTACATCCCTGACTTAAAAAAAAATCTTGTTCATAGTGAATTTATTACTCCAGACTATTTTGAAAACACATTAAATAGCCATTTAGGTAATAGCTTTGGCGTTGAACCTCGACTTACTCATTCGGCATTCTTTAGACCGCATAACAAGTCAGAGGATATCGAAGGTTTGTATCTTGTAGGTGCGAGTGCGCAACCTGGTGCCGGGACACCAAGCGTTATGATGTCTGCAAAAATGACTGCTCGAGTAATAGCTAATGATTTCTATGATGATCTAAAAAAATGGCGGGGTGAATAGTACGTGTTTGGAGAATTGCTTGAAGAATCTATAACCTGCCCTTACTGTTGGGAGACAATTGATTTATTAATAGATCCCTCAGAATCTCAAACTTACACTGAGGACTGTCATGTATGTTGCAGACCTATTCTTGTAAATGCATTTATTTCAAATGGTAAAGCTATTGTTCAAGTCACTCAAGAAGATCTCGGATTTTAATGGGGTCGTGTAAAAAGAATGAAGACATTAAGAAGGTGAAACGTCACTTTAGCTTTAAATTTTTCTGCTTCACACTTTTACTCTTTAACATCTTATTCGCACACTCAGATCCAGAACTAACCGCTCTATCTATTAATTCTACTGGATCTTACATCATTCATGGTGGGCCAATAATTCCGATGAGTAATCCGAATAAAGCCTCATATCATGAGGCCATTGCGATCAACAAAAATGAAATTATATTCGTTGGCTCCATAAATGAGGCAATAAAAAGCAATCCCAATGCACTAAAGATCAATCTTAAAGGCAAAACTCTTTTACCTGGATTTATTGAACCTCATGTTCATCCATCATTAGCAGCAATAATTCTGCCCAATAAAATAATTGCTCCATTTGAGTGGTCACTTCCAAATGGACTTAGTCAAGCTGCTCAAAGTCACAGTGAGTACATGAAAATTTTATTCAATACAGTTTCAAATCACTCACCATCGGAAAAAGTTCTTTTTTCGTGGGGTTACCATCAATTATGGCATGGGCAAATATCCCGCGATTTGCTTAACAAAGTATCATCAAAGATCCCTCTAGTAATAATTCATCGATCCTTCCATGAGGCCTATTTGAATGACAGAGCAATACAATTATTTAATATAAAAGGATCTAACTTTACTAACCATCCGCAGATCAATTGGGAGAAAGGACATTTTTTTGAGGCTGGTTTTGCTTCAATTATTCCAATGTTATCAAAGCATCTTCTCGAACCTAAAAGGTACTTACAAGGACTCGCTATGATGTCCGAAATAATTCAAAGGAATGGAATTACCACAATAGCTGAACCGGGATTTCCGAATATCAACTTCGAAAATGAATTAGCACTTTTGAAGCACGAGATGGGAAAAAAACCGCCATATAGCGTGTATCTAATTCCAAACGCAGCGCGACTAGAAATCGCCAAAAAATCAAGACGAGAGACATTGGAATTTATTAATTCACTGACAAAATATAATACAGGGAACATAAAGTTTTTAAATGAGCAAATTAAGATATTTGCGGATGGTGCTATCTATTCACAAGCAATGCAGGTATCTGGTGGCTATAATAATTCGTCTGAAGGAAAGTGGATGACTCCTCCAGCCTACTTATCTGATCTATTCCGTTTCTATTGGCGAGAAAAATTCAAACTACATATTCATGCCAACGGAGATAAAGCTATAAGTCATCTTTTGGAGTTAGTTGATGAATCTAATAAGGCTTATCCAAGAAAAGATCACAATACAACCCTTCATCATATGGGCTATTTTACAGATTCCCTCGCTGAAAAAATCAAGAATCTGGATGCAGAAGCATCAATTAATCCTTATTATCTATGGGCACTTTCTGATAAATATACAGAATCAGGACTTGGCGCACAGAGAGCACAAAATTTAGTGACAGCAAATTCATTGGCTAGAAGAGATATAAATTTTTCATTTCACTCTGATTTTGCGATGGCCCCACTCTCTCCACTGACATTAGCCTCAACCGCAATAAACAGAATCTCTTATCGATCTACGAAAGTGTCTCAACATCAGAGACTGAATAGTTACGATGCTTTAAAAGCAATTACAATTTCAGCCGCAAAAACATTAGAATTGCAAGATGAGTTAGGCTCTATTGAGGTGGGGAAGATGGCAAATTTTGTGGTCTTAAATAAAAATCCATTGACGTTTATTCAAAGCAGAATCTCAAGCATTAAAGTCGAAGGGACAGTTTATCAAGGAGTTTATTATTCTAATAACTGAGTCCAAAACCAAAAGAATACGTCGGTAGGTCAGTATCATCTGGTAAGTCTTCTTTCTGAAGCAATACCTCATTCATTGATTTTGGGATTTCGAAAGGCAACTTACCTGTCGGATTAAAATCTCCAAATATCATCTTAAAGATTACTTCGTCTGACACTCCAAACGTTCCAACGAGCCCATCCACAAAATTATCTATTGAGCTCAAAATAGCAGGCCTATTAAGATCTACTACAACAATTAAAGTTGCTACCTTGCTATATTCTATAACTTTGGCAATGGTGTCTGGATTCAAATTAAGATTCACATCAGGAATAACCGTAGACAACAATTCATCTATCAACTTATTTGAGCCAGGATCTTGATTTCCGTTAAAAACAGAAGCAATGTTCATAATGATAAAGTCAGCACTTTTTGGATCTGATACAATTTTGCCAAATTGACTACCAACCTCAGCACTCAATCCGTCGATATATATCTGCGAACTTGAAGAAATAGGTAAGACAGCTTCATCCATATCGCTATTTTTAAGCAGTACAACTGATCTTTTTTGAGCATTCAATCCTGCTCTTTTGTATTCGCTCTTATCTAGAGATCCATTTATCAGAGATTCATCCACAAAAGGTTTTTCGAATAGGCCAAGATCGAATTTATTTTTTAATATTCTTTTAACCGAGCGATCAATTAAGGATTCTGAAATTTTTCCCGTTTGAACAAGATTGATTACTTTTTTCACATCATTCTCTCCTCCAAACTGATCGACACCCGCCAAGATTGCTTTTTCATATCTTTCAGACTCTGAAAGACTTTCTACACCCCAAGGTCGTCCAGAGATAATTCCCCAATCAGAACAAACTACACCTTCAAAACCTAATTCATCTCTGAGAAGGTCTGTTAGAATATTTCGGTTAAATCCCATTGCAACATCTTCGCTTGTTTGTCCCATGGGTATCCCATAGTAAGGCATGATAGCTCGCATTCCATTGTTTATTGCTTTTAAAAAAGGTAATACATGATAATCGAAATTGTTTCCGGGATAGATCTGATTTTTGCCACTAGGAAGATGAGCATCTAAGCCATTTTCTTGAGGCCCACCTCCCGGAAAATGTTTCACCATTGTCATTACACTTTCCGAGGATAACTCCTTACCTTGAAATCCCTTCATATAAGCGTATGTAAAGTCTGAAGCCAAATCAGCATTTGATCCAAAAGTACCAAAATTTCTGGCCCATCTTGGATCAGTCGCAAGATCAGCCATTGGATGCAGAGCGGTATGAATGCCGACAGCTCTATATTCCTTAGCTGCTATTTCCCCATATTTTTCAATTAGTTTCGAATCTCTAGTTGCAGCAAATCCGAGCTGCGACGGCCATTTCGAAAATCCATTAATGGAAAAAGCTGCTATACCGCCTCCTTTTACCTCATGTAGCGGGTCTGAACTAATTGAGAGCGGAATTCCTAATCTTCCCTTAGAAGCAACCCGCTGCAAATAATTTAATCGTTTAGCCAAACCTTTGGGAGATGGGTTTCCATAAAAATTAAAATGCGTTATGTGTCTCTCTAAAATATTGCTCTCATCAAGTGTTTTTCTACCCATGGCAAAATGAAAAGCTCTCAAAGCCATATCAGGATTAATGCTAACTGCCGGATGCATCATCTGACCAACTTTTTCTGCGAGCGTCATTTTTTTTAAAAGGTCGTTGACCCGCAATGATGTAGCATTTCTAAAGTCTTCATATTCATCTAGTAATTTATTTCTATTGAGATCCCTGAATTTTAAGTTATCTATCTCCATTACAATCGGTTGATCAAAACTTTTAGATGCGAGCTTAATTCGTTCAATCGGTTGATATAAATAGTTGAATATTAATAAACTAAACAGCAACGAGAAGCCAATTAAGATTTTGCGCAGTGCCATACTCAATACTTACCTGAATGCATATAAAAAGATATCATGTTAGTGATTTAATCTTTTATTAAGTTTAATAACAATTTTATATTCCGACGGGAAAACTTCGTGATGAATTTTAATATGCTTTTAATTATATTTTCTTCCCTATTTATAAATTCATGCGCGATTTCCATAGGGCCTCCAGACATTGTAAACGAATTTGAAAATTATGATGTATTCATAGAGCGTGATATTAGAGGTGTCCCACATATCTTCGGTGAGACTGACAGAGACGCGGCATTTGGCTTTGCTTATGCACAAGCTGAAGACAACTGGGAATTAATTCATGACAGCATTCCGTTTTTCAGGGGATCAAATGCAGCCATCAATGGTTTAGATGCAGTCACGACAGATTATCTGATCCATTGGCTTGAAATTTGGGACTCTATTGACAAATATTATGATTCAGAGCTCAGTGAACACACCAAAGAATATCTCAATGCATTTGTCGATGGTTTAAATTTTTATGCCTCAAAACACCCAGAATCAACCAATAAAGATCTCTTACCAATAACATCTAAAGACATTATCGCAGGCTACATGGTCAGACACCTTCTTTTTTATGGTTTCGAAAGTTACATAACTGAACTTTTTGAAGAAAAACGAGCACGGCCTATTAGTATAAAAACAGAAGAAAACCGATTAAACGAAACTTTACAATCTGAGGGTGTTGTCATTGATAATCTTCCCGTCGGATCAAATGCAATTGCCGTTTCCAAACCTTTTACCTCTGATCAAGCTACTAGAATCGCGATTAATTCACATCAGCCTGCTACAGGTCCTGTCGCTTGGTATGAAGCACATATTCAATCTAAAGAAGGCCTGAATATGATGGGTGGTTTATTTCCAAGTAGTCCCACAATAGGAGTAGGTTTTAACGAAAACTTAGCCTGGGGTGCTACTGTTAATCGACCAGATTTGATGGATATCTTTGTTTTAAAAATTAATCCAAATAATTCACGTCAATACCTTCTTGATGGCGAGTGGCAAACGTTTCGCGAAAAAACAATATCTTTGAGAGTAAAAATATTAGGGTTCCTGCCCTGGCGTGTGAAACGCACAGTTTTATATTCGGAACATGGTCCCGCTATTGAAACTGATCATGGCACATATGCAATTAGATATGCGGGGATGAATGAAATCAAACAAGTTGAGCAGTGGCTTGCGATGAGCAAAGCAAAAAATTTTGATGAATGGTTTTCAGCTATGGAAATGCACACATTTGCTAGCTTCAATTTTGTTTATGCGGACCGAGAGGGAAATATTGCATTTATTCATAACTCTATGACACCAATTCGAGAACCCGGTTACAACTGGAATAACTATCTCCCGGGTGATAAAAGCTCACTGATCTGGAAGGACTATATGGATTTTAATAAACTTCCTATGGTTATAAATCCATCATCTGGCTATTTAATAAGTGCGAATCAATCTCCATTTTTTGTGACAGCAGAGATCGACAACCCAGTAAAAGACAAATACTCACTGGAAGATGGGTTTCCAACCAGAATGACCAATCGAGCCGTTAGAGGGCTTGATTTGCTCTCAAATCTAGACTCCATTGATGAAAGGACATTTTTTGAGATAAAGCACGATAAAAAATATAGTAAAAATTCGCGCGCATACAAGTATCTAAAAAAAGCAATCCTCGCAGACTCAAAAGAATTTAATTCAGAAAAACTGGAATTGTATAGAAGCGCTCAAGCTATTCTAAAAAATTGGGATGCGTCAACAACGAAAAATAATCAAGGTGCCGCTTTAGGTACCTGTATAATAGGAGCAGAATGGTTAGCCGAGCAACAAGGTAAAACTCCTCCTGATCCCGTTAAAGAGTTGAAAAGGTGTACTGATTTAATTCTTGATAAAATGGGCCGCCTTGATCCTAACTGGGGCTCAGTAAATCGTCACATAAGAGGAGATATAAATGTTCCACTAGGTGGAGGCCCCGATACATTGAGAGCAATTTATGGTGTGGGTCTTGAAGAAGAGGGATATCTAACCAACATTGCAGGTGACGGTCTATATTATTTAGTTTCATGGGATGAGAACAAAAAACAAAAGATTTCAGGTGTTCACCAATTTGGTTCTGCCACTTTAGATTCGAGCTCTTCTCACTACTCGGATCAAGCTTTAGATTTTGCAAACGAAGTTTTACACGACCCACTGTTTGATAACAAGAAACGTCAACATTTAATCGAACGGAGGTATCGACCGGGCGAATAATTATTGTTGTATCTGAAATTCAGGCGCCAAAGCCGCACCATAAATCAGCAGTTTATCACGATCACAAATTGGCTCTGATACACAACTCGCACTCTCTACCTGCTCAATAAGCTCGGAACGAGTTCCTGAGTTAGAAGTCCTTTTTAACTTTCCGCTATTCAGATAAAAATCCACAAAATCAACCAAAGCAGTTGCTTTCTCTTGTGTATCACCTGGTGTGATCTCCCAAAGGTCTCCTAAGCCAGTGGTATCAATTCGAACCCTTGCCTCTTCACTGGAGAACGGATTTCGTCTGAAATTGACGAATCCATTATGGAGAAGTTGGTCATATTGATTAAACATTGAATAAATCTGACTCTCTGTTATCAAGGTTAATTCTGGCGCTACGAGGCCCTCACTCGCTAGCTTGCCAGACGGTGAATAGTCTGGTGAAAAGAAATTAAAGACTGATGGTGCCGCTTGTGCTTCTTGTCCAATACCCCCTCCCACATTTCCAATCTTGATAAAAGTTGCGTTTGAGGCAAAATGATCAGCATTAACATAGTCAGTTTCTATTAACCCTAAATCAGCATCTCCCTCTCCTAACGCTATCTTTGAGCTAGCATTAAAAAGCCTAAATACTGCCGTCAGCTGGAGGATTGGCTCTTTAAATTTTCCAAATGAGCTAGATGAGACCACAGATGGTGAACGCGCTTCGGGATCCAGCAAAATAGCTTTAATCACTTGCTTTAAATCACCATCTTGACCAAATGCCGAACTTACCTTCTCAATGTAAGCGTTGCTTGGATTTGAAGTTACAAACCTTTGAATTAAGCGACGTGCTATAAAAGGTGCTGTTGTGTTGTGTTCAACTAAAGCTTCGATAACCATTTCGAGCTCATTTACGGCTTGATCAACACCAGTGTCTGCGCTACCAGGTATAACTATCTGATCCCCATTATCAACAAATAAAAGTTTCTCTTCAAAGTCATGATAACTTGGGAAAAATTTCATTGGTTGAGTCCAACAATAATGTAAAGAACCATTTGGACCGCAATAAGAGCGGTTAAAATTAGTATTTTCATAGACTGAGTTTCCAGTACTATCGGCAGCATAACTGAGCCCAAGTCCAGTAAATACTCTAGCTAAATTACTTATGGTCTCGTTATCGTATGTCGCAAGGGGGAGATTATCATCACCAAGAACTACCGAGCCGTCTTTGTTTCTGTGCACTAATCCGAAGGTAAATAGCTGCATAACTTCTCGTGCATAATTCTCATCTGGAAAAGTTCCAGCGTCCTCATTTGCTTTGCTGTTTATCAGATGACTTAAATATACACCCATCATAGGATGCAGGGTGACATCCTTGAGCAAAGCTTTGTATGAACCAAATGATTCGTTAGCAAGTGTATCCCAATATGAACCCAAACCTTGCGGCCTATTACGAATCATGGAATTTTCTGTACTTATAACTAAGATTTCACTAAGAGCAAAAGTCATCCTCTGCCTAAGTTGATCATTTGCATAAAGAGCAATAGGCCAAAAACTTTCTCTTTTTAGTGAACTCTGGCTATATTCAGAAAATACAGAGTAAGTATGATTATCAAGATCCTGCATGCTAGTTCTCGGAGCTGATATCTGCTGATCTATCCATAACTCATAAACCTGCAGGCGATTTGCGCCATCTTGATCAATCAAACTACGCAATTGCTCATAATCTCTCGGAGTCGCACCAAATGTAGCCTGATTAAGAAAACGAACAATATCATAATCAACATCAGCCTCCGTTAACTCTTCTTGGAGAGGTGGCTCTGCAAATGCGTCAAATGACATATAGGCGAGAATCTCGCCACCAGGATTGTCTGCAGAATGAACATTTACATAAAATTCTCCATTAAATAGAGTGTCTAACATTTGCTGTTTTGTGGTAAAAATACCCCCTGGTTCCATATTCCATTCGTACTGACTTAGAGAGCCACTTTGCTCTAAGTCTTCATCCTTGATGTCGTGGATGACTGTCCCAGAGGGCGATAAATGAATATGTTGATCGATTCTTTCGCTGCCTAAATTGTCATATGTGTACGTGAGCACTCCTTTTGAATTATCACCCTGCAATAAAAAACTCAGAAGCCCGGAAGCCGCAGTTTGAACATTATCTTGCGATCTAAACGTGCCCAGGAATAATCTACTATTCCCGTATTCATTCGATGCATCATTTATCAAAATTTCAGCAGATATTTGATCAGATAAAGTGTAACCACTATTTTCAACAGCTGTTATAACAAGAGTCTCTGGTACCTCTCTCACATCATCTGAAACTGGTCGAATAATAATTCTTTTTGTGCTCTCACCTTGCACCAAATTAATCGAATCACTTAGAATTTCATCATTCTCATTAAATAATTGGTAATCATTAGAAGAGGCGGAGCCCTCTACCGAGGATTCACCTCCAGCAAAAGCCAGTAAAACTTCTATAGCTTCCGTATCGCCAGTTCTACTGATCAAAATTTCCGCTGCAATTCCAGATTTTTCATACGCCATATTCTGATCAACTAGCAGTGAAATTTCCGAGGAGGCTGGTGGCTCAGGAGGAGCAGGTGGGGATGGAGCTGGTTCAGGAGCACCTCCACCGCCGCCGCCACCACACGAAACAATAAGAGTCAGAAAAAAGAAACTTGTTAACTTTATATACCGCATTTTCGCCTAGCTCACCTTGATAAAATTTAGATTAGTTTGCTCATCAAAAGGGCTATCAAAGTTTTGGAGCGATGGAAATATAACGTTTAAATCACTTTGAGCAACACCCATCCAATTTGCAACAATTGCGGAGCACTGCGATGACGAATTCGTTGGAATAAACCTGCCACGGCCGACGTCTAGACCGCTTCCGAGAGCAAGATCAGGGTGAGTGCCAAAGAATTTACCACCATCAATCATATCTCCAAAAGCAAAGGCATGGCCACTCCATGCATGATCACTCCCACTTGTACTTGGATCATTCCCATTTGGAGTGAGTGTTCTTGCAAATTCTGAACCCACGTATGTTAAAACCTTATCATAATCATTTTGCTCCATAAGACAGTCACGAAATCCTTTCAGTGCTGCATTCATCTCTCTCATCCGATTTCTGTGGTTGGGAAGCATATTCGCATGTTGATCAAAACCATTCATTTCAACAAAATAAATTGGCCTTTTATTGGACTCTTGAGATCGTCCTTTTATCATCTTCGCTACAGTCTTTAGCCTATTTCCAATCACGCTATCAGACTCAACACCTGCATTTGTGAATATGTCATCAAAATTAACTCCAGAACTCTCAGCAGTTGAAAATGCAGATTCTATAATCTCTTGAGCAACCGTGGCAGAGCTAAAAACATTGGTATATTTCTGTGCCATCAGATGTGCGTTTTCATCAATAGTCGCCATATAATTTGTCACCATCTGACTTCGAGCACCTTCAAAGCGCTTCAATGGAACAATACCCTCATTACCCAGTGTATATGGATTTATCTCCCCCTCTAAACTGACTTGAAATGGATTCAATCCCGCTAATGAAATTAATGGCGATATAAGTGGATTGGTATTATATGAGGTTAACAACTCGGCCAGTCTCCCTCCCCATCCATAAGAATATCGACTCGTGGGCTCACTTTGGAACTGTCGTTGCTGATCGGAATGTGAAAATAATTTCGGTGGCAGACTGACTGATTGCGTGGTGTTACCCATGTATTGATCTCGAGTAACTGGGGCGACAAGATTTCCAATATTGCACATCACCGCGAGCTCTCTATTGTTAAACATTTCAGCTAAATGCTCACATTCAGGGTGTATGCCAAAACTACTTGACTCAAGTTCTCCAAAAACGCTGACCGAGTTTTGTATGTTTAACTCTATGAGTTCAGATTGGCTTAAACCTAAGACGCCTCTGTTTGTCACGTAATTATTTCTGAGCGCGCTAGAACCAAGTGGTGCAAAAGTATTAAATGAATCATTACCACCATTCAAAAAAACGAATACAAGAGCTTTGTATCCTTCGGTACTTGCCATTGACTGGCTTGCTCTCATCAATCCTGCAACTCCCAACGAGTTAGATGCTATCGCTGATGCAATTGCAAAACGTGACGTTCCTCGCAAAAACGAGCGCCGTGACAATAGATGTGACCCACAATCTTTAACCATTTTGTAACTTTATAATCCTTTTATTTAGAAGAAAGTATATTTTAAAACGAATCATAATTACATTCAGCCTACTTAAAATGTTATCAAACACTATACTATTTTTATCGACAGTTATACTTGATACCATACATGAGTGATTTAAATAATTTTTATAGTTGTTGCCTTAGAGAAATTTCAAGATGTCTATTCAGTGGTACCCCGGACATATGCATAAAGCTACCAAAGAGATAGCTCGGAGCTTATCTTCCATTGATGTGATTATTGAAATATTAGATGCCAGAGCCCCGTATAGCTCTTCTAACCCGGTAATTGACAAAATTGTCAAAGAAAAACCAGTGATTAAACTTCTTAACAAAAGCGATCTCAGTGATCCTTTAGATACGAAAAAATGGCAACAATACTTCAACAAGTCTAAGTATCAAAATTCCATTGCTATTAATGCAATGACAAGTGGTTCAAAAAATGAAATCGTGAATTTAATTTCACAACTAAGTGAACGAAAAGAAGGGAAAAATACGCTGACTATGGTTGTTGGAATACCAAATGTTGGTAAATCAAGCGTAATAAATATGTTGGCGGGCAAAAAGATTGCAAAAACTGGTAACGAACCTGCAATTACAAAAGGTCAACAAAAAATTAATTTAAGAAATGGCATTATGTTAATTGATACCCCAGGAATCTTGTGGCCGAAAATAGAGGACCCTGAAAGTGGATTAAAATTAGCTGCATTGGGATCAATCAGAAATACCGCTGTTGGATATGATGAAATCGCTATCTACATCATAAAATTTTTAATGCAGAAATACCCTGATTATTTGAAAGCTAGATACAAAATAGATCTTTTATCTCAAGACGAACATGAAATCATTGAATTGCTAGCGAAAAAACGTGGGTGCCTCTCTAAAGGCGGCAAGATAGATTTAACAAAAATATCAGAAATTATTGTTGATGAACTTCGAACAGGTATCTTTGGTCAAATCAGCTTTGAGAGTACTGAAATAGTTGCGAGTAAAATCTAAATAATTGAATCCTAATTAGAACGATATTTCGTACCGTCAAAGACCTTTAAAAATTATTAAAAAAATGCAACTTGATTGGTTTGAAAAATCCTTCACCTCGATTTCTAAAGGTTTTCCAAAGAAAATGGTGCTTTTTGACTGCGAAACGACGGGGGGTAATCCAAATTACCACAGGATTATTGAAGTCGGGCTATTAATCATTGAAAATGGTCTCATAATTGAAAGATGGCAAAGTTTTGTTAATCCGGGGGTAATAGTCCCCGAATTAATCACTAAAATTACTGGAATCGATTCAGAAATGATTCGTAATGCTCCAGATTTTGAGCAACTATCGAACAAAATTGAGGAAGTTTTAAAAGATCGTGTATTTGTTGCTCATAATGCTCGGTTTGATTATGGCTTTCTAAAAGCTGAATTTGCACGTCTTGGATTGAAGGTTAATTCAAAAACACTATGCTCAGTAAAGCTCAGCCGATATTTATATCCTCAATTTAAAAGTCATGGACTTAGCGCAATAATAAAAAGATTTGATCTTCCTATAGCAAACCGTCACAGAGCACTCGATGATGCTGAGATGATTGCTGAATTTTTTATTCGTACTTCTCAAATATTTGATATTGACGCTATATCGAGCGCCTGCACCTCTCAATTTAAACGGCCCTCAGTACCTCCAAACATCCCGGTATCAGAGATTGATAAGCTCCCCAAAAAACCTGGTGTTTACTATTTTTATGATAAGGACCGGAACTTACTTTATATAGGTAAGAGCGTTAACATCAATAACCGAGTAATGTCTCATTTTTACTCGGATCATAAGAACTCGAAAGATTTTAAATTAAATCTAAAAATTTCTCATATCGATTTTAAAGAAACAATATCAGACTTTAGTGCACAACTTTTAGAGAGCAAAGAGATTAAAAGTCTCAATCCGATTTATAACAGACGTTTAAAAAAAACAAAACATCTGTATCAAATCAAAACGAAAACTAATGAACATGGGTATAAAGAGATAGACATCGAAAAAGTTCAGATTAATGACGAACTGCTTCTTGATAGGTATGGATTATTCCGGTCTCTTACTCAGGCAAAAAAACAGATAACTAAACTTGTAGATGAATATTCACTTTGCCATCAATTATCCTGCTTGGAAAAAAGTAAAAATAAAGCATGTTTTAGAACCCAGCTTAACAAATGTTTCGGTGCTTGCGTTAAACAGGAAAGTGCTTCAGATTACAATATGCGAGTGGATTCAGCTGTAAGAAAATATCAGAGACATATTTGGCCATATGCAGGCCCTATTCTTATCGAAGAAAAATCTACATATTCAAATATGGAAAATGCTTATCATTTAATAAGTGATTGGAAATATATAGGACAAATTAAAAATGAGGAGGATTTTTATAATTTTGGATTGTCGGGAAGCTCTCGCCCAATTCTGAAAATTCCCTCAGAGAAAATTAATTCTTTACAAGATTTTGAATTTGATTTGGACACTTATCATATATTAATAAAATTTCTACTCGCAAAAAGTGAAATGAATAATCTTAGGATATTAAATATTTCAAAAGTCTTAGATAATCATCATTGACTCTATTTAATGTAAAATTATCAATAAAAAATGGTATTAATTAATGAAAAAGTTATTGCGTTACACTCAGCTCTTAAGCCTTATGTTCTCTGCTGCTTTGTTAAGCTCTTGCCAAAATAAAGAGCATACTGATCCAAAAATACCCGAAGAAATAATAAAGGTTTCGAATGCGCTCGATGGGTGGGACTATAATATCGCGCCAGACTCTCTCACTTCGATGTGTAAAAACGTGATTGAAGAATCGAGAGAAATCCTTACAAGACTTGAAAATAGCAATGACGAACCAACACTTCAATCTGTTTTCCAACCTTATGATGAAATGGGAAAATCTCTACAAAGAATTCAACATGTTTGGTATATGAGATCAGTTCATCCTGATCCAGAAATTAGAAATGCCGCCACCATTTGTGTGCAAAACTACTCTAGCTTTGCAACTGAGATAAGCCTCTCTAGAAAATTTTTTGATCGTGTAGCATTAATAGAAACCAAAAGTTTAAACGATCCTGAAAAACTTATGGTCAAAAGAAAACTTCGAGATTTTAGAAAAAGTGGTGTTGATAAAAGTGAGGAAATTAGGGCAAAAATTAAGAATTTAAACGAACGAATAACAGAAATAGGGAGCAACTTTGATCAAACAATTCGAGAGGATACTCGATACATCGAAACAACTTTAGAGGCGCTTGATGGGCTACCCGCTGATTTCATTGCATCACGCGAAGCTGACAAGAATGGAAAAATCAAAATCAGTACAGATTACACTGATTACTTTCCTATCATGCAATATGCTCATAATGACGAACTCAGAAGAAGACTCTATGTCGCTTCTAAATCAATAGGATCGCCCTCAAATTCAGATAATTTAATGAAACTTATCACTAAAAGGCATGAACTAGCGAGTGTTCTCGGGTATGAAAACTATGCAGCATTAGCGATGGACGGATTAATGATGCAATCGCCAAGTAGAGCTGCCAAGTTTTTAAACGAATTGGGTGTGGCAGTGAAAAATGCATCAAAAAATGACTTAGCAGTACTTTTGGAGAGGCAGAAAAAAATAAATCCTGAAGCAACTGAGATACAAGCCTGGCAAAGTAGTTATCTTTCAAACTTAGTCAGGCAAGAATCCTATGCCCTAGATGCTAAAGAAGTTCGAAGATATTTTCACTTTGATAAAGTCCAATCGGGCATATTTGATTTAACAGAATCGCTTTTTGGCGTAAGTATTGTCAGCTGGAAAACAGATACTTGGCATGAAGATGTTTCAGCTTGGGAAATTCAAGAAAATGGAAGTCCCATTGGTCGCTTTTATCTTGATATGCATCCAAGGGAGGATAAATATAAACATGCCGCTCACTGGACTCTTCGATCTGGATTAAAAAATTCCGATCAACTCCCATTGTCGGGACTTGCAACGAATTTCCCAAAAGACTACATGGAGCATAATCAGGTCGAAACTTATCTTCACGAGTTTGGGCATCTTTTACATAATATGTTCTCTGGAACTCAGGACTGGCTTGATCTTACTGGTATGTCAATGGAGAGAGACTTTGTAGAAGCTCCATCTCAAATGTTAGAGGAATGGATATGGGACAAATCAACACTTCAGAAGTTTGCTACCAATGATGCTGGAGAACCCATTCCTGATAGATTGATAAATAAGATGAATGCAGCAAGAAATTTTACAAAAGCCATGGGCACCGCACAACAACTCTTTTATTCAAATGTATCCCTTTCTTTTTACTCCAAAAGTCCAGAAGAAATTAACTTAATCGAAATGTTAAAAGATTTACAAAAAGAGTACTCACCATACCCATACGTTGATGGAACCTACTTTTACAACAACTTCGGCCATCTAAATGGATACTCCTCCAACTATTATATTTATCAGTGGTCCTTGGCTATTGCGACTGATCTCTTTGGGAGATTTAAAGATGAGGGACTTAATAATGTTGCGGTGGCGAGTGATTATAGAAGAAAAATTTTAGAGGTAGCAGGCTCAAAACCAGCAGATAAATTTATTGAAGAATTCCTAGGCCGACCATTTTCAATCGAAGCATATATCGACCTACTTTCTAATTTATGAATTAATAGATTCTAAAAAAATTCACATAGCGGCTCGCTGTAGTGTGATCCTGTTGAGTACCTATCGCCGATATAAAGAACGCTCCTAGTTTTCTTAGTGTATCTTGGCCATAACACCAGATTCGCTCCATTAGGATCGCCATATTTAACGAAATTAATCCAATATTTTTGGATTTCATCTGTCAACGCAACATCCATTTCTTTTGTCGGAAGCCATGAATCATGGGTATTGAAAACATATGGTAGCTCGGCACCATGGTACGCGCCCATTTTTGATCCTAACTCACCAGCTCGCTGGCGAGTAAAATTGTAAAACCAGGCATTGCCTCCTTGATCTGATAATTCATCGGCCAACTCTAAAGAAGGGCATACATAATATTTTGCAGTTCGAGAAATATCTATTTTTCTTATGTCGGTTTGTTCAGTTGCCAGAATTTCCTTTATAGCTTTATGATTTTTAAATTTTGCCTCTTGATTCAACCAATCATCGATATCTTGCTTACCATCCATGTACATAAGCCACTCGTCATTGTTTGATCCAATTAAAACATCGATCCTTCCCAGTCCATTCTTAATAATAGTCTCTCTTATTGGTTCAATTACACTTTGCATATCTACAACAGGTTCAAAAATATGCCCATCATAAATAGCTGAGGAGATAGTCAAAATCTCTTTAGCTGGCAAGTTTTTTAGCTTTTCTATTGGGTCAATCTCGGACCCTTCGGACACTTTTATTCCGAGCCTCTCGCCCAGCAATAAATGCTCCGATCTTTTTGCTCTTCCAGTGATAGAAGAACCTCCACTTTGATGGATAGTTCTTGTAAACAAATTTTTAGATAATGGTGAGGAGACTAAAAAGTCAATCGAATTTGCGCCTGCAGATTCTCCCATAACTACGATCCGTGACTTATCAATATTTAATCTGTCAGCATTATCATTAATCCATTTTATCGCCTGTATTTGATCAAGGAGTCCAAAATTTGAATGAGTCAAATTCGGATGGGAAAAATAACCAAAAACGCCAAGACGATATGCAATCGTAACTACTACAATGCCGTGTTTTGCCAATTCCCGACCAAGATAATTTGGTTCATAAGACCATCCACCTTTATTGCTTCCTCCATGAATATAAATAATCACTGGAATTTTTTCTCGATCTTTTAATTTAGCTGGACGCCAAATATTCAGATAAAGACAATCCTCACTGACCTCAGGTGCTAAGATTTCGTCTGGATTCCCACCAAAGCCTTCTGCTACATCCTTGTACCAATCAGTAATATGTGTCCCTTGAAAGCAAGCCGGCGCAAAATTCTTTGCTGATTTTATCTCCTCAGTATCCTGGGTAGATTTCGGTGGCAACCAACGAAGATCACCGATAGGAGGCTCCGCAAAAGGTACACCCAAGAATGCTTCCGTATTAGTTTTTACATCGAACAAACCAAGATAGGTAACACCCGATTCAAGGGTAAATTTAGGAACAATTTTGGACTCGGTGTCTGCAAAAACGGATGTTACAAATAATACAAAAAGACACAAAAATACTAGTAATATTTTTCTTCTAAGCCACATAATCATAATTTTAGTAAGTGTCGTGTTTACTTAATTTATTAATCCTAATAACAGCTCTAACTTCTTCAATATACTTTTCTCTCATTTCTGAGTAATTTAACAAGCCCTCTGCAAGCTTATTACCAGACAAAACTTGATTATCTTGTCTTAAATTTTTTCGAACTTCTCTCAAATAATTATAAGCATTGTTAGTATTTAAGTTATGCAAATACTCTTCTATCGCATCTTCAACTGAATCGAACTTTTTAACTTCATGTTTGCTTCCAGGATTTCTTCTCAGCGGAACCAGTCCACAACCTTTTTTATAACACCATTGTCCGAATAGATTATTGGCATCACGTGCAAACCTCGAGGTACCCCATGCCGACTCTATTGCTGCTTGCGCTAAAACCATTGATGCTGGTATCTCGTCCACTCTGTTTAATAATTGCACTAATCCATCCACCTCGATATCAAGCTCGGGTAATCTATATTTGCTACCAAGCTTCTTAACTTTACTTATTTCGCTGGAGGAAAATTCTATCTTTGACTTGTCTCTGATTGACAAAAGGAATTGACGCTCGCTCCGAATATCAAGATTTTTTTCAATAACAAGAGGCAACATGAAAGAGAAGAAGGCTTCTTTTTTCTCTTTCACATTGGTGTAGACCGAAAAATCTGGCAAGCTTTGGTTAGATTTTAACGCAAAATAACCTAATAAGAGAGCAATCGAGATCGAGAATAATACAGCTTTATAATTTATGTTTATCACCTTTCAAATTATATCCCGAATGTGATTATTTTACTTCGACATAAATAGGATCTGACATAACTGGTGGCTTATGTGGCACGTGCACATGATTACCGAGAATCAACTGTAACTTGTGCCTGCCTTTTGGAAGATCAATAACCGTACTCTCTTGACCTTTTCCAAAGTGAATGAATTGATCACTCGCAGGGATAGGCATCGATAAATCAGGCAAAAGACCAACGTTAATTAGAAGATGATGATGTCCTGAATTTGGAACAAGTTCACCTGCAGGTTTTATTAAAATATTTTTTGATCCAAAGACAACATTAATTTTTTTCGCCTGTTCAATAGTAAAAATCTGATTATCAATAGGTTCAACGATGAAGACTTTTGCCTTTTCTGACGCAGATTCATTCATAACGTCGGCATCATGATCTTGGTCCGAATAACAAAGTGGATTTACAAAAATAAAAGCGAGAAGTAGGATGTTTGTATATAGCTTTTGTTTCATATCATCTCCATGAAAGATTTAAGACTTTAGTACGAGGTAAATTAGTTAATCAGTTTCCTTCTAAGCAAGCTAATTATTTGCAGCTAATTCAATATTTCTCAACTCTGCATTCTTCCAATCTCTAGGTAATATTTTGGCAACTATTACAAAGCTGATAATGGACGGAATAAGACCGAGATAAACTGCAGACATGGCATATCGCGTTGCAACCAACTCACTAGATCCTGCTTTGAAGAAGTCAATGAGCCAACCAGCAAAAGTCGGACCACCACCAAGAGCAATCATATTTAAGATAAAGAAAAACAAAGCAGTTGACATGGCACGCTGATTTATAGGAGCTAATGTTTGCGCAATTGCGAAACAAGGCCCAAAGTATATACCCGAAAAAAATAATAAAAAAGTTACTGAAATTAAATGTAAATCTACTGTAGGTACCCAAAAACACATTAATCCAAGAGGTAAAGTGATTAGCACAGCTAGTGCTGGTAACCATCCGTATGCTTTGATGTTTTGAGCCCCCCACTTGTCCGCAATGCGTGCTCCGAAGAACGTTCCCCCGGCATAAGTTGTCCCATTCAGAATACCCAAAATAATAAGCAATAATTTAAAATCATAACTCGGATCTAACAGAATCAAGTACTTCGTTTGAAAAGCAGAAAATGCATATGCAACAAAGGAGCCAAATGCAATGCCAAAACACATCGCCCACCATGAAGGTATGCTTAGCAGTGTAATTAATGACTCCTTAAACGGTGGCTGTCTTAAATTAGTCGCCGGCTTTAACTCCATATTGCCTCTTTTTGGTTCCCTTATAATGACACGAACCAATATCGCTAGTGCTATCCCAGACAACCCCAACACCACAAAGATCCGTCGCCAATCAACTGCTTCAGTCGAAGATCCAATTAAAGAAGCCGTCACAAGGTAGGCTGCCATTACTCCAAATGGGATTCCCATTGAATATACACCGAGAGCACTTGCGCGCTCCTCTTTAGAATACAAATCTGAAATAATAGAGTGAGATGGCGGACTTCCTCCCGCCTCGCCAATACCGACTCCCATTCTGGCCAAACTTATTTGCAAGTAGTTCCCGGCTAAGCCAAAAAGTGCAGTAAAACCACTCCAAGTTGCTAGAGCAATCGAGACTATATTAACCCGGCTGTATCTATCAGCAAGCCAAGCAATTGGTATTGCGACAACAGTATAAAAAAGAGCAAAATAAAAACCAGTCAGGAGACCTAATTGAGTATTGGTTAAACCTAAATCTTTTTGTATGAAGGGTGCAAGAATCCCAACAATTTGGCGATCAATAAAATTAAAGCCATAGACCAGTGTAAGAAGAATTAGAACTATTGTGCGGTAGTTATTTTTATTATTTTGCGACCCCATTTGCACGCTCCTTTTTTATTTTTCTATTTCGTGCGCTCTTAATACGAAAGAATATTCTTCAGCATAATCTCTTAACCTTCCATACCGCCCACTATTAGCAAAGTGACCAGCTCCCATGTTAATTCGCATGACTAAAAGGTTAGTATCAATTTTTAAATGTCTCATTTTAGCAGTCCATTTAGCTGGCTCCCAATAAGTCACTCGTGGATCATTTAATCCCCCTGTAACTAGCATCGGAGGATAAGATTCCGCTTTAATATTATCATAAGGCGAGTATTTTCTTATTAAATCAAAAGCCTCTACACTTTTAATTGGGTTACCCCATTCTTCCCATTCTGGGGGTGTTAAAGGCAGGTCCTCGTCCAACATCGTGTTTAATACATCTACAAAAGGTACTCCCAAAATCACAGACCGCCAAAGTTCTGGAGCCTGAACTACCGCAGCACCCATCAATTCTCCTCCAGCACTTCTTCCAGAAATTGATATATTACCTTTATCAGAATAGCCTAACTCAATAAGCTCTCGACCTACATCTACAAAGTCATTAAACGTATTTTCTCTTTTTTCTAGTTTTCCATCTAGGTACCACTGATAACCAAGCATGGCACCACCCCTAACATGAGCGATTGCATAAATGAATCCTCTATCAAGAAAACTTAGCCTCATCGTTGAAAAGGTCGGAGATATTGTTGAACCATAGGCTCCATAGCCATAAAGCATCATTGGAGAGCTACCATCTCTTTCCATTCCATTTTTGTAAACTAAAGAGACTGGTATTTCCACTCCATCTCGCGCCTTGATCATTATTCTTTCGGTTTTGTACAAAGAACTATCATACCCTGAAGGAATGTTCTGAATTTTTCTTGTCACAAACCGCCCATCTTTAAATTGATAGTCAAAGGTGGTTCGCGGCGTTATCATCGATTGAAAATTTAAGCGAACAAAAGATTGATCAAATTCGGGATTGTATGAAAGATTAATTGTTGCAGGTGACTCTGGAAATTCTATCCCCTCAAAAGAGTCAGCATAATTACCAATCAATAATGTATCTAAACCCTTGTCACGACATTTTAAAATTAAAAACTTCTCAAATGTTTTTATGTCTAGAAAATATCGATCATCAGTACCTTCCAGAATTACTTCCCAGTTATCGTAAGAGAGATTGTTATCTAAGACTGATACAAGCCTAAAATTTTTATGTATGTCATTTGCTAATAAGTAAAATCTATCACCCGCATGATCTAGCCGAATATCGAATCCCTGATCTCTGCTCACCACTTGTGTAAGCCTCGAAAAAATATCATTTCTCGGGACTATATAGCTTTCAGTGACCTCACTACGCGAACTACTAACAACTAAATATTTTTCATCGCTTGTAAGACTAAAATCAATAAAAAAACCGTCATCTTTTTCTAAATAAATAGTTTCATCTGATGCTTGATCTTCACCAATTAAATGAACCTTCAACTCTTTCGCATGCCATCTATCTGGCTCAAGAAGAAGATAGATTATCTCTCGACTGTTGCCGCCAAAAACAATGCTCCCTTCCACATCATTTAAAACATCATCCTTATGTTGCATTGTTTCAAGATTAAGAATTTTTAACTGATACCTCTCATCTCCAGACGTATCTATCGTATATGCGAGAAGAGTATTATCAGGACTTATTTCCCAATCACCTAGTACAAAATAATCGTAACTTTTTGACAATTCTGTTTCATTGAGAATAATTTGTATTTCATCAGAACCAATCTCTTTTCTGACATGAGTCCGATAATCGCTGTCTGCCTCAAAATACCACCAGTACTCATAGCCATTTTTTGTATAGGGAAGTGATTTTTCCTCTTTGTCCACTCTACTCTTAAATTCTTCAAATAAAGTATCAACTAGGTTTTGATTAGAGTCTAAGAATGTTTTGAAGTAGTTATTTTCTTGCTCCAAATAATCAAGAACTTCCGTATCATCAATAATGGGATAGCTTTGATCTTTCAACCAGAAATAATAATCATCTACCTCTCGACCGTGATGAGTGATAATTTCTCTTTCTCTCTTGGCCGCCGGTGCTTTAACTATCAGCTCCGATAATTGGCTATAGCTATTTTCCATACTCTCTATTTCTAAAATCCGATCTCCACATGAGCCCAAAAATACCATAAAAACAGTCGTTATTATGGCTCTAAAAAATTTTATTGATCTTTTAATATGATTAATATCTGCGAACATACTATTTTTGCACCGCCTCTCCAGCACCTTGTCTCCTTGGATCTGATTTACCAAATAAAAAATTGTTGGGACCTTTCTGAATACTCTGAGTTGATCCCATTATTCTAGTTCTTGGTGAAATTTTATGTCCGATAGTTTTAAGTGCTGACTTAGTATCTTCTGATATCCCAGATTCTAAATACAGCCGATCGGGGAACCATTGATGGTGAATCCTTGGAACAGATGAGGCCTCTGCTATACCCATATCAAACTCCAATACATTCAAAATTATTTGCAGAACGATAGTAATAATAGTAGATCCTCCGGGACTTCCCGTTGTGAGTATAGGCAATCCCTTTTCATCAAAAACTATTGTTGGTGTCATCGATGAAAGGGGTCTTTTCCCCGGTTCAATCTCATTGGCTGTGCCACCCAAGAGTCCAAATCCATTTGGCGCCCCAGGCTTTGAGGAGAAATCATCCATCTCATTGTTTAACAAAAAGCCTCCTCCTGAAACTGAAATTCCACTTCCATAAGAAAAGTTTAGTGTGGTCGTATTGCTGACAACATTTCCAAATGAATCCCATACTGAGAAATGAGTTGTCTCTTCAGATTCTCTGTATTGTCGTTTTTTGGACAAACTCTCAATATCAATTCCGAGGCCCGGCAAAACATTACTGGAATCTGATGATTTAGTTAAACTAATTTTTGATACTAATTCTTTTGCATATTCTTTATCGATTATTCTCTCCACCGGAACATCATAATAATCAGGATCACCCAAGTAAGCGCTCCTATCTGCATATGCTCTTCTCATTACTTCAACGAGCGCATGTATGTATGCCGCACTATTATGCCCTAACTGCTGAAGTTCAAAATTTTCCAACATATTTAGCATCTGAATTAGATGCACGCCACCTGATGACGGCGGTGGCATTGCACAAACACGCTTGTCATGATAGCTACCGCAGACTGGGTTTCTTTCCACTACTCTATAATTTTTCAGATCGCTATGAGTTATAAGACCACCTGACTCTCGCATTTCCTTTACTATCAAGTCAGCAGTTAAACCTTGATAAAATCCAGGCCTTCCATATGATTTAATTCGTTTTAATGTTTCAGCAAGATCGTTCTGTTTTAGGACTTCTCCTGGAAGGTAGCTATCGCCATTCTTCTTATAAAAGTATGCTCTGGATCCATCATCTTTCATTAATCGCGCTCTCCGAGTTGCAAGTGATGATGACAAATCAATTGATACCTCAATCCCATTTTTTGCAAGATCTATCGCTGGCGTAATAACTTTAGCTAGACTTAACGAGCCAAATTTTTCGTGAGCATATAATAAGCCTGCAACCGTCCCGGGAACGCCACTGGAATAAATACTGTACCGCGCTTTTTTGTTGTCGACCTCTCCCGATTCGTCTAGAAACATTTCTGTGGTGGCAGCAATTGGTGCCATCTCACGATAATCAATCGTTATTGTATCTTTGGAATCAGCAAGATGGATGACCATAAAACCTCCACCTCCAAGGTTCCCGGCTCTTGGGAGAGTTACTGCCAGTGCAAATCCTGTAGCTACCGCAGCGTCAATTGCGTTACCACCTTTTGTTAAGATAGCTGCCCCTATCTCACTGGCAACTTGTTCTTGTGAGACCACCATACCAAGCGAACCAAAGACTGGATGAAATCTTGAATTAGAATCAATAATTGGCACATCGCTTGATGATACAAGCGATGAAAAACAAAGCACAAAAGACAGAATCAAAACTCTAAGACGATGCTTCTCACAAATTTTAACTTTCATAATCAGTTGCCAAAATAGCTCAATTTAATTGATTTTTATGATCAAACTATCGCCCACATTTTATTGAGGCCGTTGCAGACCCCTCCCAGTCAGGATCAGATTGTCCCATAATAACACTTGATTTGTTTGTGACAGCATTCACTCTTCCAAATGATGCGCGAGAATGCACTAAATTAACGTTAAAACCACTCTTTTCCCAATACTGAACATTTCTATCATTCCAACCTTGATCTGACGCCTCAGCTTCAAACGAGTTAAGGTTGATTACTCGTTCATTCTCACTATTAATAGTCATTGATGGATGGACTCGTGGTGCAGAAATTGCGCGCTCTAATGTCAATCCTTGATCTATAATTCTCGACAGAGTCTGTGTGATCGCTGATGGAATTCTTATTCCTCCCGCGGCTCCCAAAACTAAATCTACTTGCCCATCTTTCGTAACAATTACCGGTGCAATAGATGTCCTTGGCCTTTGACCAGGTTTCTGCTCACCTGTTCTTAAATATCCCCCCATCGTCGCCGCATAAGGAAATCCCAGTTCTTTAGTTGACACTTTTGCTCCAAAAATTGGTCCCAAAGTTTGAGTCATCGAGATAGCAAGTCCATCACAATCAAAAACTGAAATATGTGAAGTGTGAGAATTAGAATTTTGAACCCAGTCCGTTTTACTTTTCTCTAAAGCCGATTTATAGACTTTCTCCAGATTGTTAGTCTTAGGTAACGATATTTTCAAAGTTTGATGATTTATCCAATCAATATTTAATGCTTTTAAAGGGTCCTCTTCATAATAATTCTCACTCATGGATTTGATACTGAGTGCCAAAGCTTGACTAACTAGGGCTGCCCACCGATCTTCATCAAAATCCGAATACTCATATTGATTTAAAATAGATAATGTTTTTGCGACTAATAAACCACCTGCGGGAGCGGCAAGAGTATGAATCGTCCTATCGCGATATTTGAAGCTAAAATAATTACCGGGCAATATTTCATAATTATTTAAATCCTCAATATTTATAAAACCACCATTATCTGTACTGTCATCAGCAATTGTTTTTGCGATATCACCAAAGTAAAAATTATTATGAGGATCTGTTGATATTTTTTTAAGTGTATTCGCTAATGCTTCCTGAATTACAACCTTATTGTTAGGATGTACATCTCCAGATTCATCAATATAAACATGCCTCATACCATCACTCTCAAAAATTTTTTCAACAACACTTAATTGACGTGTTCGCTCCCCCGGTAAAAATTTAATACCTTCAGATGCATGCTTTATCGCTGGGTTAGTAAGACTAGAAAAAGGTAAGGAGCCAAAATCATTATGCATTTTTGCCAAAAGCGCAACCAATCCTGGAACCGCCACAGTTTGATAACCATATGACGGTAGAGCATTATCATTTTTAAATGCTTTTGGAATCTCGGTCATACCGTTGTAACCAACAAAATTCTGCTTATCGTTGCTCACAATTGCTTGAGCGCGACCACCCAGACCACTCATAGTTGGTTCTACAACAGATAAAACCAAAGAGGCTGCAATAGCAGCATCAACACTATTTCCTCCTTTGATGAGCATTGCTTCTCCCGCCATGGTCGCTATTGGATGTGAAGTAGATATGACACCAGAAAGGTTATTGATGTCTTTACTTCCGTGATCTAGAGAGTGACTAGACACTGATACGAAAAAAAGAAACAATAAACGAGGTGTATTTAAGGTCGCTACAATTTTATTCATGAGCTCGCTCACTATACTATATGGAAAAAAAAGGGAGCCATTCGGCTCCCTTTATAAAAAGAGAACAGAATTACATATCCACTTTTAAACTAACGTAATAATTTCGCCCATAGTCCTGATGTGCATCTGCATAGAAGCCGTAAAAACGGTCAGCGATTGGAGCTCGCTCGTCTTCTAAGTTCTTCACTGCAAACCTTAATCGGGCATCTGAACCACCAATATCAAATCTATAATCAACAGAAGCATCCATGGTAGTCATTGATGGGATTACATACTCCGTACCGTCAGCTAACGTCAAACTGCTCTGTATGAATGAACCCTTCTTTAAGCCTGACAAAGACGCTCCCCATGGTCCTTTTCTCCAAGATAATCTCATGGAATGCTTTTCATCATAATTTCCATCAATGCCAAGCAAGTCTCCAAAACCACCTAAATTAACATACAACGGAACAAGTCCCGATTGTTGAGCATCATTGATTACGCCGAAAGCGCCAGTTGGAATCTGATCGAAGGTATCTGTATAAGATGCATTATATCTGAATCTAAAGCTACCTATGTCGGTATCAAGATCATATAACACACCTAGATCTTGCCCTTCTAAGGTTCTCTTAGCCATGTTGATATACTCATCTAAAACTCTTGTTGTTTCTCCAACAGGACAAATACCAGCTGCTGCAAAAAGCTCAAGGTCATCAGGATCCACGTCGTCCCTTACTGTGGCTGGGTTACCAACAAATGAAGCGCAATCGTCAGTTCCGTGCTCTAGCAAAAGAACAAGATCTTGGATTGTATGATTTGACCTACCAAATAATCCTATGGTCTTATCTTTCTCTATTCTCCAAAAGTCATAAGTTAGTGTAAGGCCATCTAAAATCTCAGCCATCGGAGATGAGCCATCCAAAAACATGGCCGGATCTAATACAAGTCCTATTGATGAATTCGTAGACTCCTCTGGAACTAACTTATCCGCTCCAGTAGCATATCTTTGAATTGACCAATCATAATCCCTAACATCCTTATCACTGCCACCAATGTATTGATATACAGCATCTACACGTGTACCCGCTCTCGCTACTTCTAGCTGGTTTACCTGCACTAAGTTCGGAGCTCTAAATGCTGTTTGAGTTGATCCTCTAAGTAAGAGCCCCTCCGCAACGTTATAACCGACTGCTAATTTACCTACAGTTGCTGTTCCTGCATCTGAAATGTCTTCATGTCGAATTGCAAGCTGGGCCTGAATTTTTTCAGTGATAGGGATTTGAAATTCAGTAAAAACAGAAATTGTATTTTTACTTCCAGATGCATCTGTTGTTGGACTAGAACCTAAAACATCACCAACAAACGGGAAAGTTCCTCCATTGTCTGCAACAAAGGCGATAGTGCCGTCAAGACGCGGATCTCTATCATCTGCATAAGACTCCTTCCTATACTCAAAACCTACCAACATAGCGACTGGACCAGCGGGCAGTGAGAGTAATTCTTCATCTATTGCTTTGAAGTCCCAAAGACTTAACACACTCTCATCATTCCTATATACATCAACGAGGGCCCTTTCAATATTTGTAGAATCTATTGAAAAAATGTTAAACGCAGCAGGGGTTGAGTCATAAAGCGCCTCTTGAAGAAGAGTATTAGAGATTCTATTCAAAGTTACATCATTAGATACCGCTTTCGAGTGCAAGATAGCAGTTTCCCAATCCCATTCTCCTTGTGTTCCCCTGAAGCCCGCTAAGAATCGAGTTGTTTTTTTCTCGTTTACTACAGTTCGCCCATACTTTGGATTTCTCATTCCATCGACAGTTATTTTCATATCAGCCAATGGAAACCCCCCATCTTGCATCAATTGCTGCGTATAATAGTACTCTGGACCTATCGATAACCTGGCTGAAGAAAAAATGCCGCCTGGTTCCTTCTCTCGTTTTGACTTGGCATTGTAATATCCGAGCTCCGAGAAAAATTCCACACCACTGTCCATCTCATGAGTAAACGTAGCAAATACATTCTGACGCTCCGTGGTACCCCTAAAATCTCTATACAAGCCAGGATTTAAGTAGTAGTTTGAAGAGGACGAAGTATCAGGCACTAGGCAGGTTCCATAGCCAGTATCTAGGGCTGTAGATCCCGCACATTTGGGGTCATCGATTGGCAGTATTTGCGCCTCTCCCCTCGAATCCGTGAAACTATTTCTACCAGACTGATCAATTTGTGCGTATTGGTATGAATACATGTTACGAAAAGCAGTGTTAGTTTTCCAAGGAGAATCATCTGGCAACAGTTCTCTATGGTCACCAATGCTCCATCTTTCATCTTCTGTTGCTTTTATTCGATCCCTGTCATAATAGTCAACAAGTACTGTTAAATGCGAAGCGTCATCATTAAATTTCATCCCGAACTTACTTGTAAATGTAAGATCCTCTGCCTCAAAGTGGTCATATCCCTTTAATCTAGTGCTAAAGCTAAATCCTTCATATTCAGCATCTATTACATTATTTACAACGCCTGCTAATGCATCAGCTCCATAAATTGCTGAGGCACCGTCCTTTAATATCTCAACACGATCGAGCCCGGTAGTTGGAATTAAGTTGGAGTTTACGGTGAGTGTTGGAACATAATCACCACCTATCAACTCGGTCTGATAACCCGCTGAGTTTACTAGCCTTCTGCCGTTCAACAAGACAAGAGTATTGCCGACTCCCATATTTCGAAGATTGTAAGCTCCAATATCGCCACGAGCAGCATTGACTCCTCCTGACATCGCTTCCTGTTCTGTGAAGTAATTTAAACCCTGTTCCGCCATGTTCTCGAGTAATTCAACTCCAGAATCCAGTCCTAAGATATCTATATCGTCCGATGAGATAACTGAAACCGGAAGTGCTGTGCTAATTGAGGCCCCCTTAATCTGCGAACCCAGTACCACTACTTCTTCAAGCTGCGCATCCCCTTGCGCGAGTGCAAATGAACTAGTCAAGGAAAATCCCGCTATCAATGCCAATCCAAATGTGTCTTTAAACAAACGCATTATATCCCCCTAAGTGTATAAACCTATTGTTGTTAGACAAATCATAAATGTTTTTTAGACTCAAAACGAGTATTTCTTTAGTGGTATTACCTAAGTTAAAAAGATTAAAGGTGCTAACCAATATGAAATAACTATTAAAAGCCCTAAACCCAGAATATTTAGGTAAAGGCCTGCGCGAATCATTTGAGGAATCGTGATAAATCCTGATGAAAAAACTACCGCATTGGGTGGAGTCGCTACAGGTAACATAAAAGCACAACTAGCTGCCAATGTAACAGGCACACATAAAACAACTGGTGAGATTCCAATCTGGAGTGCGAGTGCACCAAGAATCGGCAAGAAGGTTGCTGTTGTTGCGAGATTACTCGTCATCTCAGTCAAAAAAATCACCAGGGCAGTTGCGCAAAATACGACAAATCCTACTCCCATAAACGATAAAGGAGACAAACTTTGTCCCAACCAACTCGCCAACCCACTATTAGAGATAGCCGACGCTAGACTCAAACCACCGCCAAATAAAATCAGAACACCCCAGGGTAATCCCTTCAAATCATCCCAAATAAGCAATTTAGACTGTCCTCTCTCACCACTTGGCAATATAAAAAGAAGAAGGGCTCCAGTTAATGCTATAGAGGCATCCGATAAGCCTGAGAGATCAAGTGCGGCTGTCAATGGCCTTCGAACTACCCAAAATAATATTACTAGCGCAAAAGTCAACGCTACCCTTTTTTCTGGGGTCGTTAGCTTTCCGAGTGCAACACTCTCACTCAATAAGTGTTGCCTAACCTCCGCAGACTCTTGAATGTCTGATGGATATACAACAATCGTAAGAACGCTCCACGCTAAAATTAACATTATTGATGCAAGTGGAACTCCAACCATCATCCAATCAAAAAAACTAATAGAAATATCAAAAGTCTCTCTCATATATGCAGCAAACAGGGCGTTAGGAGGTGTTCCAATTAATGTTGACATTCCTCCTATCGTTGCAGCGAAAGCTAGTCCCAATAACATTGATATCTGAAAATTTTGTCGACTTATGTCTGATAAATTTTGCATCTGAATTAAAATTACAGAAATTACAGATAAAGCGATCGGCAGAAGCATCATGGTAGTTGATGTATTAGTCATCCACATAGACAGGAGTGCAGCAACCAACATAAATCCACCGATTAGTCTCCTTCCATCAGTTCCGGTTTTGCTAAGGATAAAAAAGGCTATTCGCTTATGTAAATTCCATCTCTGAACCGCAATCGCTAAAATAAAGGCACCTAAAAATAAATATATAGTTGGATTTGCATAAGGCGCAGCTGCTTCCTTCATTGATGATATCTCTAAAATATCAAAAGTTACCAAAGGAACAAGCGCCGTAACTGCGACGGGAAGAGCTTCTGTTGCCCACCAGATAGCCATCAGAAGACCCACTGCGGCAACTCTCCAAGCGATCATAGACATAACATCTTGATGATCACTAAAAAGCATCATAAGAATAAAAATAATTGGCCCAAAAAGAAGACCAACATTTTGATATGACTTGCGGTCTAAAGAATCTGGATCAAAAACCTTTTCAGAATCCATAAAGTAATACCTCTGTTTTCATATTCATTAGTCCACTAATCTAAAATCGCATCTTCCAACTTTCGTTTTTCAAATATTTCTTTTACCACACTCTCAGTTTGCTCGGCCGACAATCCAATATAAGTGGATGGATCCAATACATTATCCAACTGCTCATTCGAAAAATATTTTGATATCTCTGGCGATCGAGTAATTGCCTCTTTTAAAGGTATATTCTCTTGGGATGCTTTCTTTACGATTTTTCGCATCAAATTATTTGCTGTTGCTTTCCCAATCTTATCTGCGAGCTCAAAAGCTATTCGTTGTGACATTATTAAACCGTTGGTTCTTTCCAGATTATCCAGCATTACCTGCTCATTTATCTTCAACTTCTTAAGAAGTAAGTTCGCCTGGAGTAACATTTGCTCAGTTTCTAAACTTATACTGGCTAATACTTTGGCAGTCCTCGAGGTGTCATCGCGCTCAAATGAATTAATCATATCGTCCATTATCACTTCAGCCATACTTGGGATCACTCGCGAATAAAATATGAGGGCTTCAGGTTTCGAGGGATTTTTTTTATGTGGCATTGTGCTGCTGCTGACTGATGACTTCGACAAAATCTCCTCAGTTTCACCGATATCAGTCATTTGTAATAGAAAAAGCTCATTTCCAATTCTCCCAAATGATTTACTGACAAGCGCTAGAACCGAAGCATACTCGGCGAGAACGTCTCTTGCGGGATGCCAATCGTCTGAAAAAGGTTTACTCAGCTTAAGCTCTTCCATCATTAATAATTCTGTATTTTTACCTTTTTTCCCCAAACCTAAATGTGTTCCGACAGCTCCCTTTAAAATGCCTGATTTAGCTAAACGACTCTGTACTTCCTTTAATCTATCAATGTTCCGTCGGTTCTCACCTAGCCAAGTAGATACTTTTTTACCAAAGGTGATGGGTAATGCATGTTGTCCTCTGGTTCTTCCTGCCATCACAGTATCTCGATGTTTCATCGCAAGAGTCATTAGGGTAGCCTCAACATTGAGAAGATAATTTAAAATAACTGTTGAAGCTTCATTGAGCTGAAGGATTAAAACAGTGTCGTAGATATCGACAGTAGTCGCTCCAAAATGGACATACTCATGCGCACCATTTTTAATAGATCTACTCCAAACGTTTAACAGTGCCACCATCCTATGATTAACTACCTCGTACTCCTCCCGGATTTCAATCAAAGGTGCATATTTTACGTCAGCTTTTGATGATATTTCTTCGGCCGCCCAAGTTGGAATTATTCCCTGTGCCGCTTGAGCCGACGCGAGTGCAGCTTCAAAATCGAGAACTAGTTGATTTTTGTTGTTTTCTTCAAATATTTTGATGACAGTTCTTGCCGAATCTGAATTCAAAGCATGTGCATTCAAAAATCCAAAAATTAAAGTTATTAAAATTACTCTTCGCATTTAAAACTAAGTCTCCTTTTTATCGCCTTTAATTTAGTTCTAATATGAGATATCACATAAATCTGCTTTGATTAGTCGAAAACGCAGGTATCAGTTAAATGGTGTCTATAATGCCTAGCTTCCTCAAAAATACCTCGATGCGAACGGCCGTATCATAGAGATATCTGTCTCGATTAAAAAAACTATGCTCCTGATCTTCATACATAACAATATCACATGGAACCCTTTGTTTTTTTAGAAGAGCACAAAATTCCTCTGCTTCTGATTGAGACGTCCAAAAATCCTCAGTGCCAAGCAATATAAGAGTAGGAGGATAGTTCTCATCTATTTCAGAAAAGGTTATGTTACGCCCTCTTTTTGGAAAATATTTTTGCGTATTTAATTCTAAGCTAAGACCAGGGTTCAAAAGGATTGAAGCCTGCGGGAAAATTAATTTAGGCATTAACTCTGTAGTGCCGATGTTTGGCTTTTTTAAATTGGAATTGATAATGATATCCGTGGGAATAGCCGTCACAGCTGCCATATAGCCTCCAGCTGAACCACCACCTACAGAAATGCTGTTGCTATTAATACCTAGCTTTTCTGCATTTTCAGTTACCCAACTGACTGCTGACTTTCCATCTAAAATACTATGAATTCGCTCAGTTCCATGTTTATTCTTAATTCTATACTCCGCACAAATTACGGTGATACCATAATTCGTTAAATGTTTCGCGTATGGATAAAATTGTCCTGGACTACCATTTTTAAAACCGCCTCCGTGAAAAAAAATAAGTGCAGGGGGACTGGCATCTTGGTCAAAAAGTTTCGACTTGAAAACGTGCAGATATAAATCTCCTTGAGGAGTTACTTTATAGTTGATCTTTTCTACCCCTTTAAAACTGTTTAGTTTCAAATTCGGACCAACTAAAATGTCTCCATCGCCTAACGAGACAATATTTGAAATTTCATCAATTTCTTCAGCTTGACTATCAAAAACGATGCAATTTACACATATATTCAAAGTAACCAGGAGAAATAACGCCACTTTAAACCCGTTAAAATCTTGCATCTGTCACTTCACCTTAGCTATGCCCCAATAGTTATAACCTGCAAACTTTGGAGTGGATGGAATATACATTTGATCAAGCTTATCAAAGACAAAGCCACCATCAGAAATAAGTTTGGGTATATTTCTATTAAGATTACAACCGCCCATGCATTTTTTCCAAATTGGATTTAATCTATCCTGCCACTTTTTTATATTTTTGTCCGGCGCAACTCCATGTTCACAAAAAATCAACTTTCCATCTTCTTTGAGCACTCTTTTAAACTCGTTAATCGCTTTTGCAATGTTAGGTATTGTGCACATTGTGTAAGTTACTAATACTGTGTCGACTGAACCATGAGGAATTGGTATCTCCTCCCCGTCAGCCTGCATAAACTCCATTGCAATATCATTTTTTTCTTTAACCTTAGAGGCTATTTTCCAGTTTTCAGAATAAGGATCTAATCCAATTAATTTTTCCACATTACTATTTTTGTAGAAAGGAATGTTAAGGCCTGTTCCAACGCCAATTTCAAGGGTAACACCAGACACTTTCGGCACCACTTTTTCTCTTTGACGTGTTATTGGTTTTGAACCGCATGCACAATGCAAAATGCGAGGCAATACATGCTTCTCATAAATATTCATTGTGGTTACTTTGAAACGTTGTTTGTTTAATGAACATCAATTGCATAGGGCAATAGTATATCTAGAGGAACTAAATCTAATGCAAGAATATTTGTGCTTTTTAAATAAACTTTAGGTGCGCACCCGCAATTATGGGCCTCTAACCATCGATTAGCACACAAACACCAAGATTGACCATCTAACAAGCCTGGAAACTGAAATTCCGGAACTGGGGTAGACAAATCATTCCCTTTCGATTTAGAAAATTTCAAAAATTCATCAGTTAAATGTGCACATATCGTGTGGGAACCACGATCATATGAATTAGTATTGCAAAATCCATCTCTGAAAAATCCCGTTACTGGATTTCCACAGCACAACTCAAGTTCCTCGCCAAAAACGTTTTTTTGATTCATATCAGATCTTTTTGCCTCTTAGGTAATTTGGGGTTGCCTTAATGATTTAATTGGCTGGACAATACTTACTCAAAAAAAGTTCATGACTGGGTAGTTGCTTTACTGATTGATCAACCATTGTTTTCAGACTTGATAAAAAATTCTCCAATTCAGAATCACTCATCATATTGACTATCGGATGATATTGATTGGGCATCAATCCCTGCCCTAACATAACTTGAGTCCAACTATTCTCCGCAAAAACATCTCCTTCTCCATGAAAGACTCGTCCAGCCTCAACAAACAAATCCAATTTGTGTTGCAAGGTGCTGGGTATTTCCATCGATCTACAATCGCGCCAAAATTTTGAATCATCTCGTTGCGACACATGATAATGCATAATAATGAAGTCACGAATATACTCATACTCGTCACTCATTTGCTTGTTAAACTCGTCCCTATCAGAGTCGGTGACTCCTTGGAATGGAAACATCTGCATTAATCGAATGATAGCTCTCTGGATCAAATGGATACTAGTCGATTCAAGGGGTTCAAGAAATCCGGCAGATAAACCTATAGCAACACAATTTTTATTCCAATGCTGAGTTCGTTGTCCCGTCTTGAATTTGATAAAATTCGGAGTTGATAGAACTTCCCCATCAATGTTACTCATCAAGGTTTCTAGTGCAACTTCATCATTCATGTATCTGCTACTATAAACTAATCCATTCCCCACGCGACTTTGCAAAGGAATTCTCCACTGCCACCCAGATTCGTGAGCGATTGATCGAGTATACGGTACTGGAGCCTGCGTACTCTTTGTTTGGATTGCAATTGCACGATCACACGGCAACCAATGTGACCAATCCTGATACTCCGTTTTAAGAGCCTTATCAATGAGTAATCCAGAAAATCCTGAACAATCGACAAAAAAATCACCGACTATTGCTTTGCCTGACTCAATAACCACGCTAGCAATATTGCCACTTGCATCTTGATTAACTGTTTTAATTCTACCTTCTTGTCTGACAACATGATTTTTTTCGGCCAATTTCCTTAGATACTTGGCATATAAACCAGCATTTAAGTGATAAGCATAATTAAGTTTATTCTGCTTTAAAAAGCCAAACTTTTCAGCCTTTGCAGCTGCTAGCTCTGCAGAGTAACAACCATAATCATCACTGTAACCACATTCCTTACCTTTCAACCAAAAGTGATGAAATCCCGCTGCCCAACACGACTTACCTGTGTGTCCAAATGCATGAATGTAAGTTTCATTTAGTTTGTGCCAATTTTCAAAAGAAATACCAAGCTTGATAGTTCCTTGAACCTCTGACAGAAACTCTGCCTCATCGATTTTTAATAGTTGATGCAATGCAAAGAAAGTAGGAATAGTAGCTTCACCTACTCCCACCGTGCCTATCTCGTCCGACTCTACCAAAGTAATTTCAAAATCTTTTCCTATAAGACTCGAAATTGAGGCAGCTGCCATCCAACCGGCAGTACCTCCACCGACGATAACAATCTTTTTAACGGTATCTTTTTCCACTTGCATATCAAATTTACTTATCTAAATTTATCTGAGAGGACATTTTTAATTTTATCCGCAATGTTTTCATCCATTGGATTTAAGGCACCTCTTGCATTCTCTGGAATATGACTTATGTTTTCCTCTTTCTGATTAAAAACATAGTAATCGAACAGACTTTTCCAAATACCCCTTTGCTCATCTGGGAGATCTCTCAATCCCATAATCGCATGCTGCAATACATTTAGTGGTGAGCCCATGAAGTTAGGTGTTGTTCTCCACCAATAATTCACTAAAACATTTAAATCATTTCTTGCCTCAACATGATGCCACCACATACTAGGAATCAATACAGCATCACCAACATCAAGATCCGCCACGATCGCGTCATTCTCTGCATTTCTATATTTTGGGAATTTCTCATAATCTGGATCTAAAAGATCTACTAAACTAATCGGTTGGCCAGCCGGTGAGAAATCTATCGGTCCAACGTATAAATTATCAAGATGCTCTGGTGAAAAAAAAGTAAAACGCCTCTTACCTGCAACTGAGCAGGCAATATTTGTAGGGAAATCATAGTGAGGCGCAACACGACTTCTATTGCCAATCCAAAGAGAGGCTATTGGTTGATGTTTACCCAAGGTGATATCATTTTCCTCACGAAACCCAGGCAACCAGTTGTCTATGTTCGTGGAGCCAACATAAATCATGGGAGGCTCCTGGAGTTTGCTACATTCTGTTAACTTTTGGAATATCTCTTCCAAACTTACCCTTCGGTAGTCAAAATTGAAGCCGGATAAGTCTTCGTTATAAAAAATTCTACCTTTGATACTTGGATCTCCAGTCATTGCCGTCAATGGTTTTTTCGCATCAAAATTTCTTAAATAAGATATAACAGCACTATCTGATTTTTTAGCCTCTTTCACCAATGGCCAGTCATGTACAAAATTCTTCAGCAACAAGGGCTCATTGGATAAAAGAATTTCCTCCGGGAGGTGATTTGATTGACAGTTTTCTATGACTCTTATTGCTTTCATTATCGATTACCCAACCCGTTTATCCTTTTTATCAACAAGACTTCTCATACGTGCATGAGATGCAACTGCCATATAAATTGGCAGTAGGTATCCCTTTTTGTGCAATGACGCAAGTTGATCTTTGTTCAAATTATTTAGTGTTATCTCTTTAATGGTATAGAATCCTGAAAGCGCATGCTTGGAACCATCAGAAAGCGTTACCTCAAGAGTAAATGACTCCAACAAATCTAACTCTAAAATTTCACTGATAAAGTCGCTATTGCTTTGATTTCCAAGATGGATAGACTCTAGAATTTTCATGATCTGCTTGGTGTATGTGCTTGGTTGTCCGTCATCTTTAAAAAGAAGTTCTCCCTCAATTTCATTAACTCGAGGATTTCCCATATCTATTGAAATAACAGGCTTTTTGTCACCGCTAGACTGCATTGCTATAAGAAATGGATGTCTTCTAGACATGAGCGGGATATATGTCGCATCCCACATATCCTGATCATCTAGAAACAAATTTTGACCTTCCTCTAAACCAAACAAAGCAATGGGGTAAAAACTTCCAGTTTCAGGATCTTTTTTGAAATAAATTGGATAACAGGACTGTACATCCCTAAACTCGTGCGGAAATGTCATGACATGCATGACATCGTCACCAAGACTCTTCGATCGTTTGGTGATCACTTTGAGAGTCCCATGATCTCGATAATTTAAGACGACATAGTTATTCATTTTTATCTAACTACAAGCCGTTTATTATATTTTTTGTAAGCCATATTGATGTACTTTAGCAATAAAATCTCTATTTGTGGGCATAGAACTAACCAACTGCTTTGTCCGCATAGCGTTCTCGTCAAAAAGATCAAGAGCAACCGCGCTTGTTTCTTGATTAGATCGCCTGAAATTACCCGGATTTGTTTTGAAACCCATGCCATAGAGAATATATTGATAGCTAGCAGATGGAAACATCTCATCAATATGCAATGTATCCTTGTGATAGGGACCCTGCCATTTCCATAGATCCATTTTTTCCTGAAGGCTTGCAGGAATGCTCTCGTGGCTTACATTATCTCTCCAATATTCTGAATTATCCCTATCTGTCAAAATATAATGGAGTTTTAAAAACTCAATTATTGTGTCCCAACGGTACAAAAATTTTTCATTGAACCTTTTTGAAACAATATCCATTATTTTTCTGTTTTGAGGGAGTTGCTCTGCAATCATATTTGCAGAGAGCTCAACAAGAACTAACGCGGATGCCTCCAACGGCTCTATAAATCCTGCAGCCATGCCAATGGCAACACAATTTTTATGCCAGAACTTCTCAAGGTGTCCTGGAGAAAATTCTATTTTTCTAGTACTTACGTGCTCAGCGATCTCCTCCCCTACTAGATTCTTTATGTGATGCCGTAACTCTTTTTCAGCTGAAGTAGCATCAGTGTAAGAACTTGAGTAAACATGTCCAATGCCTCTACGTGAGGGTAGTCCAATATCCCATATCCAACCGCTTGACTGAGCCGTGGACAAAGTACTAGATGCTATTGGATCATCATCACTAGAATAGGGGACTTGCGAGGCGATTGCGCTATCGTTGAAGAGATACTTTTGTTTGGAAGAAAAATGGATCCCGTAATGCTTACCTAACAGAAGACTCCTTGATCCACTGCAATCTATGAATAAATCACCCTGGATAATCTCACCGGAATCAAGTTGCAACGACTTTAAGTCGCCATTTTCATGGGAATTTATGTTAACAACCTCAGCTCGTTTATGAATAACGCCTAAAACCTCAGTACAGTGCGTGTTGAGCTTTTTTGCAAATTTACCTGCATCTAGATGGTATCCATAATTTAAATTAAACGAATATTCAGGCGTAGTTATATTTTTGGGGGCCTGATTTCTCAGCATTAGTGTGTTCTGAGAGCAGACCGCCTCCGCAAATGGGATGTGAGAAGATGATTCTTGCCACTCATTTACAAGATTATGCTCTGCATACCCATGTGGCACTGTAAAAGGATGGGTATAAACATCAGATCCATTCCTCCATCCAGCAAATAAAGTTCCTTGCTTTAAACTTACGTCACAGTCTTTGATAAATGCTGTCTCTGAAATACCGATTTTTTTTAAAGTTGTTCGCATTGAGGGCCAGGTGCCCTCGCCAACTCCAATGCTACTTATGTTAGGTGATTCAATTAATGTCACATTAATAAATTGAACATCGTGCTTGGGATTATTATGTTCAGCCGCAATTATACCAGCTGCCAACCAACCGGCCGATCCGCCTCCTATAATTACTATGTCTTTTATTGCTTTGTCATTCATTAAAGATTAAATCCAAAACTAAAATTGCATCATATGTCCAAATAAAATAATAATCTTTTACGTTCCCATGAAAAAAGCCGCTTAATATAAGCGGCTTTTTCTCTAACTTAAATTACCAAGTTAAAACAACTTATATCTCAATGCTAAGTCATATCGAGCTCCACCTTGCACTGCTTGCAAGACTTGGTCCTCTGACAAACCATAAACATGAACGGTTTCATCGGTAATATTTAGTCCCGACGCATATAAAGTCATTCGATCGTTCACTTCGTATGTGACACCAATATCCCACTGACCATAAGCCTTAACATTAGTTGGGTTAGTATAAGTACCTTGACCCTGACCTACACCAGCCAAGAAATCATCTCGCCAGTTGTATGCTAATCTAACCGATAGCCCATCCTTATCGTAGATACCAACAAAGTTTGCAGAATCGCTTAATCCATTCAGAACAAACTGGCCCTCTAAGGAATTCATAGGGTCATAAGATAGGTCTGAATCTGCAAAAGTTGCGTTCGCTATGAACCCGTAGCCAGAATCGCCAAAGAAATGCTGGAGATTTACCTCGATACCATCCACGTGAGCTTCTCGCTCATTCACTGGACGCGTTAAAGTCCACACTAAGTCTGGATCACCTGGAGCACCAGAAATTGTATCGCCATCAACATATGGACTGTCTTGATAATTATCTAAAATATATTGTCCAACCGTCGTGTAGTTATTTGGATCTAAGCCACCCTCTGCAATGGCCTGATCCCACAAAGCACCACCAATAATGTTTGGTATGTTAAACAACGTATCCTCTTCAATACCTGAGCCGATAAATTTATCAACACTCTTATCGAATATCCCCACAGAAAGATAGCTTTCCTCACCGTAATACCACTCCACGGATATATCAATATTTTCAGCATGAATAGGCTCTAGTCCTGGATTTCCAGCTGATGCATTTGCATTCACACCAGGATAATATTGCGTACTGCTCGCTGTAAGTCCTCCCTTAATATCCTCATAACTCGGACGAGTAATTGTCTCACTATATGATGCTCTAAGAATAAGGTCGTCACTAAGCTCAAAATCAACATCTAGACTTGGCAATACAAAATCATAGTTACCATAGAAATCTTCAAATGTTTGAGCAGTCTGACCATTTTCAACAGCTTCTGTAATATATAATTCATTTCCAGCTTTGGACCAACGCGACCCATCATATTTGATACTCAAAGCAGCTGAAGTAATATCGGTTTCCTCATATCTAACACCTAAATGTAGATTCATCGGCATTCCACTTAACTCGGTGCTTAGGTTGTACCGAAGGAAAGCAGACTGCGACTCTTCGAGTGTCCTTATGTCGTTTGGCCAAACCGTAGAGGGACAATAACCCGTCCCGCAATCTCCTACTGCCTCATAGTCAGCTCCACTTGCTTCATATGACGCCTCTCCTGCTGCTATAAGATCTGCTAAGGACGCGGTAAAATACTCAGTCTGAAGGTCCGGATGATCACTGCCTGATAATTGATCAAACTGGCCTGCAATACTTGACCTTATGACGATATCTGCTAGATCACCAGGATTTGTGCTTCCTCCCCAGTTGTTAAGCTGGATGAAATTTGACACCGAGCGGTTGTCGACATCAGACATCTGAACACCAAAATCAATACTCGCATTATCAGCAAAATCCCAAGTACCACTCATTGTTGCTTGTTCGACATTCATCTCAGATGCATCATTTCTGAACACACTCCCCGTAATGATCATGTCATTTTTATACATTGGCCTATTTTCTTCTCCGCCAGAATTTAAGTTTAACACCATGATAGGCATCTCTGATCCAGTAATAATTGTCTGTCCAACTTTATTGAACGACGCCATCGTTATTAGAGCATCTGTTCCATTGGGCCCATTTGCACCGGTCTCAGCAGATGAATCATGCCAATCGAGTTTCAAAGACAATTCGTCGTTAACTTGAATATCAAAATTTAACCCTAACGACGTATTTTTATTTAACCTACCGTCTTCTCCCGTTCCCATAGCAAAGTCTGCGTTGTCAACAACTTCACTATAATAGATTGGACTCGAGATCGGCCCATCAGACCACTGACTTGACTGAGAGACGGCTGCAGTATTGGAAAACCATGCAGATAAATCACTATACGAGCGCTCTAATTCAAACTCAGACCTTATGTAATCCAAGGTTACAGAAGTATTATCTGATGGTGCCATTTGGAGCACCAGCTGCCCGTTTGTTCTTTTACTTCTGTATTCTGCGATGTTGTAAGCCATCGATTGTGGCAAAGAATAATTTGATCCAGCTGTCGTTGGCCTATCTATTTGATTTTCGTCATCTGCCACTTTTGGATCTCTCGATCCATTTGGCATAATGTCATCACCAGGGCGAGTGTACCATCCATTAACTACCGCTCCATTCACACCATTATTTCTCTCTTGATGACTGGCGATTATCGCTATACCAATAGTATCGTCCGCAAACTTGTCCATGTATATTCCTGAGGCCTCAGGAGTATATTCATCGCCAACCCTTGTAGACGTGTCGTTAACGCTTTTTATTCCAAAGCTCATTGTTGTATCAGCATCTAGGGGTTTTGGGGTAGAGATATTTATGGTTGAGCCGATACCACCACTTGGTACGTCTGCACGTCCAGTCTTATATACCTGAACACCTGCTATTCCCTCTGACGCTAAGTCACCGAAATCAAAAGATCTTGAAGCACCATTGTGTGTTGGCATTTGTCTGCCATTTAATGTTACAAGATTATACTCAGGGCCAAATCCTCGCACAGTAACTTGGCTTCCCTCTCCCCTTTGTCGAGATATAGAGACACCAGTTATTCTCTGAAGCGATTCGGCAAGGTTCGCATCTGGAAACTTTCCAATATCCTCCGCAGAAATTGCATCTACAACTCCCATAGAATCACGCTTTATATCCATAGAGCGTTTCAGACTGCCTTTGATGCCCCCTGTAACGACAATTTCTTCAATTTCTGCACTATTTTGTGCCATTGCGGGTTGATATGCTCCAACCATTGCTAATGCCACGCTTGACGAAAGTAGACGCTTTCTAAATACCATTTTTAAACCCCTGCTAAATAAGAACTATTTGTTATACTTTTATTGTTTTCAACAAACTGTTTGTACATGTTAACTAGTTTACAAGACTCTCTCAACTATCAACACATTTACCCATTACTAAGGTTAATCCACTCGAACAATTCAAACCCTTGGTTTGAGATTAAATGCATCAAATATGAGATAAAATGGCGCTTAAAGATCAAACCTAAATTAATAACCCAATTCTGCTTTCCTTCCAAGTTGAATTTAATCCGGATAACAGCAAAACAATACAAACAATATAAAATTTGCCCTCAAAAAAATCTGATTAAATTTAATCCGATGATAGGCCAATATGGTAGAATCAGATCTGACAAAATATCTTTCGATTAATCAGCAGGACACTCAAAAATTAATGGCCAATTTAATTACTGAAACAGTAACCAATGTTCATCATTGGAATGACAGTCTGTTTAGTTTCAAGACAACCCGGGAAACCAGCTTCCGATTTAAAAATGGACATTTTGTAATGATTGGACTCGAAGTCGACGGTCGACCGCTGATGCGCGCTTATTCAATAGTCAGCGCAAATTATGAGGAAGAGCTTGAATTCTTCAGCATAAAAGTGCCCGATGGTCCTCTGACGTCAAGACTGCAACATTTAAAAGTAGGCGACAAACTGCTGATTGGGAAAAAGCCAACGGGCACATTAATTACTGATCATATGATTTCCGGAAAGCATTTGTATTTGATCGGCACTGGTACTGGGCTAGCTCCATTCATGAGTATTATTAAAGATCCAGAGGTTTATGAACAGTTTGACAAAATTATCTTAGCCCATGGCGTTCGCTACATAAGCGAGCTTGCATATTCAAATTATATAAGAGAAGAACTACCAAAGCATGAGTATTTTGGTGAAATGGTTAGAGAAAAATTGATCTACTATCCACTCGTTACAAGAGAGCCATATCAAAATAATGGTCGGATAACAGAAATGATGACCTGTGGGAAATTATTTATTGATATTGGGCTTCCCCTACCCAATAAAACGGACGATCGGTTTATGCTTTGTGGCAGTCCAAGTATGTTAAAAGACATGTGCGCCATTCTCGACGAGAGAGGTTTTTCTGAGGCCCGAAACATCGAGCCCGGAGAATATGTCATTGAACGTGCGTTCGTAGAGAGATAGCGTTTAAGCTTAATTTACGATGAACTTCCCTCTCATGCTGTAAGAGTGTCCAGGGAAAGAACAAAAGAATGTATAATCTGAACCGACAGACAAATTACTAGTTGAAAATTCTAAGGTCGTTGTCTCACCGCCTCCAATAACATTTGATACTGCTAGAACCCGATCATCTCCTGCTGGAACATAACTCGCCACTAGGCCAGCTCGCATTCCTTCCATGGAGACAGCTTGAACGTCCGCAGTATTTGAAAGCACCCAGTTATGTCCCATGATCTTCGCAGGCAATTTTCCAGTATGTGTCATATTTACAGTAATCGTGCCGCAGCTTTTTTCTGCTGACATGGAAGCAGTGCTAAATTTAAGATAATCTCCAACCTCAATATCAAACGAACAAGCCGCCATTACTGATGGAGTAGAAAAGCCGAAGAGTGCTAAAAATAAAAAGTAAAACGCATTACGCATGGGATATCCTCTAATTTAATTCATTTAATACGGGGAACTCTAAGTCTTAGACTTTCTGAGAAACCAACGTTGCGAAAGGATTTTAGGAATCTTTAAAACCATCTTACCAACCACGTCTTCTTGACCGTATGACTGATAACACAAAGAAGATTCTGCATTCTTATTATCCCCACAAACTGATATTAAGCCATTATTTATTGCACTGATTCTCTTGATAATATTACCAGCCTGTTTAGTTCTCAGAATAATAACGTCGCCTACTCGGTAATTTTTGACTACGAGTGACACAAAGATTTGCCCCGACACTAACGTCGGGGACATGCTATTTCCTGAAACTCTGTAGAGGTTTATCAATTATAACTTTGGTTGGATTACACTCATTGCAGGCGGATAGGGTGCAGTAACAGTTTCGGTTGCAACTCCTTTTGTATCCCAAAACATTTCGGCAAACTTATTTACACTCTCCAACAACTTTTCGCCATTTTCTCTCGCAATTTCCTGTTTACACTTCGACGCTTGTTGCATTATCGAGTGCACTACTTCATGCACATTCGGATAAGCTTCTATTTGTGGCCCTTTAAAGTAATCTCCCCATATTGTAACAACATCGTGTTTAACACTCGCTGCGTGCGTTTCCTTTTGCTCTGTTAACCTTACTAATTGAGCGGCATCTGCAACAGATTTAAGGGGATCTCCAAGCTCAGCAATAAGATCTAGTAATCTAATGATACTGAGGGTTGCAATTTGGGCGGTAGCTGGATCATATATTTTGCAGGGTATATCACAGTGCGCCTTAACTTCTTTTATATCAAACATTTTCTTATCCTATTATTTATCTGAGCTACGTCGAGTTCTTGTTTGGTTATCGATCTTGATTGCCTGATTCAAAATATTATTCTTTTGTCTTTTTGCTCTAAGTGCAAAACTTGTCGCAATGAATAACGCGAAGATTAGAAGGCCCATAAATACACCATGATCGGCGATCATCAACTGATGACCTCCTTCGTGCGCTAAACTTGAAGATGGCGCTATTATTGTCGCCAAAAAGGCTGAGATTTTTTTCACAAGAATTATCCTTTGTTAATTAAACCATTAGTTGATACGACTAAAATTTGAATTTTAGATTAGAAGGGTATCACTAATTAGCACTAAACTGTAAAAAGTTTGAGACACACCTAAGTTGATTTCTCAATACCCCAAAATAGGATTTACCACGTTTATGATCAAAACTAGTATCGTCAAGACGACACTTACTCCATGGAGTAGACCAAACCTTTTATTATTGCCTTCATCTCTCGCTCGATTTGTTGCAGGGATGAGTAAGTAAGCCATGATTGCAAGAGTTGCTGTAAGCAGACCAACCACCGCACTATTTAACTCCTGTGATGAAAACGAAAAGGCAGCTCCAAGTATTCCGACAGTGACTAAAATAACAAAAAATTTAGGGAAAAGACTCCTCAAAAACTTTCCTGCATGCTCCTCACCAAGCACTCGAAAGACCGAAGGCGCTACCACAGAGGTTTGCAAAATTATTATGCCAACCACTACTCCATTTAATGCATGTATGGTGCCCATCATAAGGTTAATCCTTTAAATCAAATCTGTAATCTAATATTCTTTTGGCAGTTCCATATACCCCATGTTAAATAGCGTAAAGGCATACCTATCTGCATATTGACTGATTATTTTAGACACTGGCGTGCCTGCACCATGTCCCGCGCTTCTCTCTACTCTGATTAAAGTAGGATTCACGCCTGTATTTCTCGCTTGAAGGTGCGCTGCAAACTTGTATGAATGCGCTGGAACAACACGATCATCATGATCGCTTGTTGTCACAAGGACAGCGGGATAATCACGTTCGTTAACATTGTGTACCGGGGAGTATTCGAGTAGATACTTGAACATTTCTTCGCTCTGATCACTCGTCCCATAATCAAACGCCCAACCTGCACCAGCAGTAAATTTATGATAACGAAGCATATCCAAAACTCCCACTGCAGGTAGAGCGACCTTAAACAAATCCTTATACTGCGTTACGAGAGCGCCTACTAAAAGGCCTCCATTCGAACCGCCACTGATCGCTAATTTATCTGAGCTTGTGTATCCTCTGTCAATAAGATATCTTGCTGCCGCGGCAAAGTCGTCAAAAACATTTTGCTTATTCTGTTGAGTTCCTGCGACATGCCAAGTCTTTCCATACTCTCCACCACCTCGTATATTGGGAACAGCATAAATACCCCCTTGCTCAAGCCAAAATGCATTTGAAGTTCGAAAATTAGGCGTAAGACTAATATCAAATCCACCATATCCGTATAAAATGGTCGGATTGGATCCATCTAATATCAGGCTCTTTCTGTGAGTGATCATCATTGGAACTTTAGTCCCATCTTTAGATTCATAAAACACTTGAGTAGATATATATTTTTCGGGATCAAAATCAATCGAGGGCTTCTCATATAAAACTGACTCGCCCGACTCAATTTCAAATTTATAAATGCTACTGGGAGTTGAATAATTCGAAAAGCTATAAAAAAGGACCTTATCTTCTTTCTTGCCACTGAATGCACTGACGCTCCCCAATCCTGGTAGCTTAACTTGTCTCACTAAGTTCCCACCATAATCGAACTGCGAGACAACGGATAACGCATCTTCAAGATATTCAACAAAAATATTGTTTCCACCCAGTGAAACTGTCATTACCGAATCTTTCTCGGGCACAAAATCAACCCAATATTCTGGAGTTGGAGACTCTACACTCGCAGTCACAATTCTATTATTAGGAGATTTATAATCAGTAACGATAAGAAGACTATCCATATAATGGTCGAGCACATAGGCGTCTGAACTTGCATCATCAAGAATTGTTAAAATCGGGGATGTATCACTTTCCAGATCTTTGAAATAAAGAAAATTTCCAGTTGTTGAATCCGTCGCAGATATTACCAAATACCTTTCATCATCTGTTACAGACCCAGAAACATAGCGATGTTTTTGATCCTCACTACCACCAAATACCACCTCATCACTCTCTTGTGATTCGCTTAGGCGATGGAAATATAACTTATGGTGGTCCGTAATGTCAGACAAAATACTACCCTCTGGTTTTTCATAACTAGAGTAATAAAAACCCTCGTTACCAACCCAAGATATACCAGAGAATTTTACGTCCTTAAGGGCCGGTTCAAGCTGCTTTTTAGTTTCTACATCAATAACTATTATTTCTCTCCAATCTGAACCAGATCGCGATATTGAGTAAGCTGCCAGAGCACCATCTTTCGAGAAACTTATTGAAGTTAAAGCCACCGTTCCATCTTCACTAAAAGAATTCGGGTCAATAAAGATTTCGACATCTTCAAGATTCCCTTTGTATCGATAAAGGACATATTGATTTTGTAGCCCGTCGTTTTTGTAGAAATAAGTGTAAGCGCCTTCTTGAAATGGGGCACCTACCTTCTCGTAATCCCAAAGAATAGACAATCTGTCTGCAATTTTTTTCGTATAGGAAATTTTAGATAAATAATTAGAAGTAGTTGTATTTTGAGAGTCGACCCATTGTTCTGTCTTTTCTGATCGGTCGTCTTCCAACCACCGATATGGATCGATTACTTCATACCCAAAGTATGTATCTACAACTGGGTTTTTTTCGGTAACAGGGTAAGACAAATCGTTAGGTTGTTGAGCCAATTCAATTTCCCCGTGTAATTCTTTTTTCTGACAGCCTGAGACGGCAAATAAAATAGCTGTTAAACCAAAGTAATAGGCTAGAAATTTTGACACTTTTCTCGATTCATTTTCACCCACTAAGACTTTATCCTATCAATGACTTCATACTTTACCGGCTAGACTAATCTTACTCATTCACTAACAACCCAGTTCACATAAAAATTAAATCATGTTCTGAATACAGCGCTGAAAGCCGCAATCATTTTAATTCATTGATCTATTCTGTTGATCTAAAATCATCATCAAGATTAGCAACAATCCACGTGAAAGCAGCGTAAGCTGCCACATTTTGAGCCATGTCAGATGGGTCTATCTTATCAAGGGTATCATCTGCTGTATGATGATAATCAAAATAATCCCATCCATTTTGCTTCAAAGTAACAGCAGGAACTCCAAGTTCTCTGATTGGTCCAATATCAGGGCCTCCGGAAGCATTATTATCCCCCCTCCCAATACCTAAAGGCTCAAGAATTTTGTGAATAGCATCGCCCAAGTATAATTTCTCAGGAGCGAAATTCGTATCAAATTTCCATATACGACCTGCGCCAAAGTCAGATTCTGCACCAACAATATGTTTGTGAAGACTTGATTTATACTTTTCTGCGTAAGCTCTCGCTCCCACCAAACCTACTTCTTCCGAACCAAACATCACGACTCTAATCGTTCGCTTGGGCACTTTATTTAAATCCATGATAAGTTTTGCCGCGCCAACCGTGATTCCAATCCCCGCTCCGTCGTCAATTGCTCCCGTTCCTAAATCCCAACTATCTAGATGAGCACCAATGAGAACTATTTCATCGGTCAAACCTGGTATTTCAGCAATTACATTTCCTGACTCCACCTTGCCTTTCGCTTCGACATGGAGAGATAGTTTGACTTTAACATCTCCTCTTTCGAGTGCTCTCTGAAGCTGATCAGCATCTGGCGCAGATAGAGCCGCCACAGGCACCTTCTTTACATCTTTCTCGTAAGTCATCTGTCCAGTATGAGCAAATCTATGGTGATCAGTCCCTACTGAGCGAATCAACGCGGCTATTGCTCCTCTTTTGCCTGCTTCATTCGCGGCTCCAGAGCGCTTTTTCACTGCAATGCCGTAGCCTGAACCCCCCTGAGTTCGCGTCATGTATTCATCAACAAAGACAACCTTTCCTTCCAACCCACTAAGTGGAGAGTCTTTGAGAGCTTGGAGTGTGGGGAAACTTACGATATCACCTGAAAGACCATCCGTCGGAGTTGAGACACTACCACCAAGCGTTGTAACCACTAAATTTTGTGGGAAGGGGGATATTATGTGGACATGTTCATGCCGTCTCTCCCAGTGATCAACTGAAAAAGGTTCACTTCTTATGTTTGAAAATTCGAGTTCTTTAAATTTGTTCTCACCCCAATCTCGTGCTCGTTTTTCTGCTTCGGTTCCCGCCAATCGTGGCCCAACTTCTGTGGTCAAACTCTCAACTATTTCAAAACCGATATTACTATTCAAACCACGGTTGATTAAGAGTTTTGCCTCTTCAACAAGCAGTTGATTTATAACATCCTTGCTGTGTGCATTTAACACATTGAAGAAAATTAAGAAAAAAAGAAATCTTAAAAACAAATATCACTCCTTTAACAAGTGCACTTGATAAAAAACTATATTGGGATCAAAGTGCTCCATTCTTGTCAAAGCCTGAGACGAAATCCCAAATTAGATCCTCAGTACTCTGGCCATTGAAGTCGATATCAAACCATTCATGGTATCCACCATTTATCTTATAATGATTAACTATTGATCCATTATTACCCTGAGTATGGGAGAATTTTTCTATAATCAAACCATTGTAGGTTACGGTTTCTGTAGGCTGAGTAGTTTGCGTTTGATTATATGATGTCCAGTAATTTGTCACTTCATCCATCGAAAGCATGTAGTTCCCTCCCAGGTAAGGCCAGACATAATCTTGAGTGCCGTGAATGCTCATGACTGAAGTGGGGTGCTGGGGATTACAACTGTCCTGATGTGTTGGTGACATACTGCCTGAAACAGAAACTATTGCAGCAATATTCTCACTTCGGTAGCACGCAAGACCGAAAGCAAAAGCACCCCCGCTGGAGAAGCCCGCAGCGTAAACTCGATCTCTGTCGATTTGATAGTTAGTAGATAAACTGTCTAATAGAGCATCAACAAAACCAAAGTCTTCAACTGTACTCTTATTATCTCCTCCGATTGGATCAAAGTTCCAATGAGAGGGACTATCTCCCAAAGGCAATCCTTGAGGATATACCAAAATAAAACCGTGGGTGTCAGATAGGTCAGTCATATCCGCATAAGCAAAATGATTTTGAGCAGAATCACCGTCTGCATGAAAATTTAACATTAAAGGATATGCCTCTGAGCCGTCATAAATCGCAGGAGTGTAAATTATATAAGATCTTGTTTCACCGTCATATACAAGCGATTGCGTTGATTCTTCTGCGACTTTGACAAACTTAAAAGTCCAATATTTGTCATTTTCTTCAGCATCCAAAAATTGAATTTGCACTGTCATCGTTGTGGATGTGCTCGCGACTACTTCGTAATCGATCGACTGTGGAACCTCAGGTGGACTTGCTGCGTCTAACTCTCCCTGATTGGTCACTTTCGCTAATCCCAGATGCGCTCCCAAACCAGTGATTGTTAATGCCTTTGTGCCTTCATCAAATGTATACGACGCAGCATTACTGCCATCATGTGGCGCGACTGGCGTGCCACACTCCTCGGCAGATGCTCCTTGCCAAGTATTTATTAATGTCTGATTTCCCATAACATTTGAGAAACTGCCACCTGCTTCAAACCTAAATATGTCATCAAATAAACATGACCACTCGGTGATCTTTGCCTCATCACTTGCCCAATCTGCAAAACTTCCTGGCGAGGACCCTACCCCCATGGCTCTATCGACAGGCGCAATTTTCCAATCACCAACTAATGATGATGCAGTGAGTGAGTTCTCTGTTGCTGCAGGCGGATCATCAACGGCAGCTTCAGTTGGCGTGAATGATAACCAGTTTAAATTAAAGCCACCCGAGGTTGTTTCCACACGCATCTGATAATTTCCAGCTGTTAATGAAATCACTCTTCCTGTTACGGTCTGCCAATTCTGCCACCCTCCCGTATTGGGAATTACAGCGGAATCCACCCAAGTTCCATCTAATTTCAAATCAAGTCCAGGCTCACTACCTCCTTGACTCGCTATACGATATTCAGCGAGATAATTTCCACTTGTCACCACTGAGAGGGTGTACTCCATATAATCATTGGCATCTATCCATCCAACATTCTGACCACCACCGGAGTCCGTAGTATTTTCAGTGCCAACATCACTGGCGGCCGTGTAGTCCTCTGCTTGAATTAATAATGTATCAGTGGATTCAGTCTCTACGAAACTAATCATTCCACCCATTCCTGCATGAATCGTGCAGTAATAATAAAGTGGCGTGGTAGTCGAGGAGGTCACCCTTATCGAAATCTGGCCACTAACACTTTTGTCGACACCTACTGTGTATTCACTGCCATCAACTGTTTCGGAGAATCTAAAGGGATGATTACTTGGATAAGTAAATGTATAAGTCGTTCCCACAAGAAGTTCTAAGTCCTTTCTAGCGACTCCATCAATAAAATATGCCAAACCACCGCTATCGCCCGCTGTAACATTGATTGTTTGCGTTGGCGGCTGATCAGTTGTCTTTACTAATTTGAACTGCCAAACACCCGCACCATAATTGATTTGCAGAGTCATACTATTTGCCGCCGTATCGAACGCGGTTATGGCATAAGTAATACTTGAGGCAACAGGAGGTGGGTTCTCGGAGTCAAGCTCTCCTTGATTGGTTACTTTGGGAAGTCCTAGATAAGCACCTTCTCCATTAATGACAATACTTTCATTCGACAGGGCATATGTTGCGTTTGTATTGCTTCCATTATGGGGGGCAACAGGTAGTCCACAGCCCTCAGCTGGAACGTTCTGCCAAACCTCTATCCAAGTTTGCGACCCCATTTCCTGAATGAAAGAACCATCATCTCCAAAAATAAATAGATCATCAAAAAAACAAGATCGCGTTGTGACATCCGAAGCGCTGCTGGAGTACCAACCTCCAACATTGGCGGCATCCCAACCAACACTGAATGCTCCAGCTTCTGGCGACATTTTCCAATTTCCAGCAAGAGATGAAACTGTCACGTCGAGCGGAATTTCACCGATAAACTTAATATCATCTAGATAATAGGTTTCATCCAAGCCTACGACCCCATAATTCATATAAACAATCAGAGTATCAAACACATAACTCGAATTAAGGGCAGGTGTGCCCTCAGACTGATTCCTAAAATCAAAGGTAAGTGTCTCCCAACCTGAAGAAACTGAAGTGACTGCATCAGTCTCAACAGCCCTTGTACTGTCTCCAGATTCTTCCAATTTGACTTTAACTTGAACCCCAGCCGCCGGAGACCAAACTCTTAATGTCATACCGGCCTCAGTGCTCGACAGCGGATAAAAAATACTCCCCGAGGCAATTGTTGTACCAGCCCATATTTCAGCGTCAGTGCTTTTAGTAAGGGATACGACCTTGTTATTTTCATCAGTGGGATCAGTAACAATAGCGCCCACTACTCCACCAAAATCAACTAATCCATAATCAGCGCTCGTTGATTCAAAATCAATAACTTCACCAATATTTAATACTTTATCAATACCGGTACCGAATTGGCTTATCGGATCGGTACCATCATACTTTGATAATTTAAACCGCCACACACTGTTACCAACATCAATTTGGATGGTCATGTTCAAGCCATCATTTGAAAAATCAAGGACATCATATGTAATTGAGGATACAGCTTCAGTGGACGAAGATAGCTCAGCTCCATTTGTTGCCTTTGCTAAGCCCAGAAACGCGCCCAAACCATTAACTGTAATTTGTGAATCTGAAACTATATAATTTGCGTTAGCTACGTTTCCATTATGAGGACTAACCGGAGTGCCACATCCCTCCTGATCAACGCCCTGAAAAGGCTCGAGCCATGTTTCTAAACCCATGTCTTGAGAAAATGCACCATCCTGGGCGAAGGTATATATGTCGTCAAAAAAGCACGAACGTCGCCATACATCAATCTCACTATTTGACCACCAAACCTCTCCCGAGTCTGCAGACGTAAGGTGTAAAGAACCAGCCTCCCTCTTTACTCTCCAGTTACCGGTCAGGCTTTCA
>CACLAG010000004.1:0-59142 GCA_902604945.1 uncultured SAR92 cluster bacterium
TGGTCCCTGACAGCACTGGCCAGCTCACCTCAGATCATGGCTTTGATCTCCAAAAGAGAGGAGATGAACTTGGAGATATAATAAAAAAGCTAAAACAATTGAAGGTTAGATCAAGCTTATTTTTGGATCCAAACCCCGACCAAATAAAACTTGCTGCTCAACTTGGTGTAGATAGAATTGAACTTTATACTGGCCCTTACGCTGCAGCTTGGGGTACAAAACATCTCAATGAAGTTTTTGAAAGACACCAAAAAGCAGCTAATCTGGCTCAATCACTAGGTATTGGAGTAAATGCCGGGCATGATTTAAACCTTAAAAATATCCAAAAATATACCTCAATTCAAAATATTCTAGAGGTTTCTATTGGTCATGCCTTAACTGTCGAGGCGCTATACAATGGGATTACAAAAACTATTAAAGACTATAAAACGATCCTCTCATCCTGCCAGCATCAATAAAATTAAATCATAATAAACAATATTTAAGCATGGATAACTCAAGAAAAAAGGTACTTAATTGCATTGGCGCTGGTAAGGTTGGTAAGTCTTTATGTCACAAACTAAAAACGCATATTCAAATTGATTGCATTATTAATCAATCGATAGAGTCTGCAGATAAAGCAAAAGCAGTTATAAAAGATGAACGTATCAGGACATTCTCATTTGATCAGTTAAAGAGCGTCTCATCAGCAAATTTTTGGATGCTTTCATGCTCAGACGATCAAATCGAAGAAGTCAGTATCAGACTTTCTTCTACTGATCTGCTGAGGACTGGTGATATCGTATTTCACTGCAGCGGAAGTCTGTCCTCAAGTATACTTAGAGAAAATCTCAGCAAGAAAATAGGAGTTGCATCAATTCATCCGCTTCTAAGCTTCAATGGATCGCTCGATATTCAAGACTCCTTTATGAGTGCGCCAGTAACTTTAGAAGGTGATAATAATGCTGTAGAGCAGATCATTAATCTTCTAGAACCACTCAAGCTAAAACCAATAAAGATAGCTAGCTCAGATAAATCGAGATATCACATTGCATCTGTTTTTGCGAGCAATTACCTCATTAGCATTCTTGAACTCAGCCATAATCTTATAAACGAGATCAGGATTAATGATAGTGATAAAAAACAATTACTTGATCCATTGATCAGAAATACAATGAATAACTATTTTCAATCGGGGACTGTCAAATCACTTACTGGCCCCATATCCCGCGGAGATTTAACCACGATTAAAAGTCATTTAAGTGAGCTCGAAAACATGTCAAGTAAATGGCTCAAGGCATACATTGAACTTGGAGAAATCACCGTTGATCTTGCTGCGAAACAAAAGCATGCAAAGCACGAAAATCTTTCTGAAATAGCTAGTTTACTAGAGAAGTTTCGCTTCTAATGAAAGTAAAACTATGAAGCGGACCACGTCGCTATGATTCCTACGAATATAATTACGATTTATGGCAGAAAGCCGATAGCTGAAGTAATAGACAATCAAGCTATTAATATATGGCGATTACATTTGTCTAAAACTAATAAACAAAGCATTATTCTCAATCAGATAATCAACGCTGCAAAAAAAAGAAACATAGAGATCGCAGAACATTCAAGAAAACAGCTCTCTTTTATTTCGAAAAATATGCGCCAAGATCAGGGCATTGCTTGCGATATTGAATTACCAAAAATGAAGAGTTTTAATGATTATCTGTTAAAGCTTAAAAATCCAAATAAGGGTTTCCTGTTTGCACTTGATGGCGTGACTAATCCTCAAAACTTAGGGATGACTATTCGTAGTCTTACCGCAAGTTCCTGTGATGGAATCCTAATCAATGCTAAAACGTTAAAGAATCTCTCACCACTTGCAATCAAAGCAAGTGCCGGTTCAATTTTTAAATCAAAGATACTCGTTTGTGAAAACGTCTCTGATGCTCTTGTTGATGCAAAAAAGAAAGATCTTGATGTAATAGCACTATGTTCAAACTCAAAAAACTCGATTAAAAATTTTGTATTGACGAAAACAAGCCTCTTTGTTCTGGGAAATGAAACAACAGGTATATCTGAAGAAGTAAGAAATATCGCAAATGCGACCCTTAACATTCCTCTGATGAATGGAGTCGAATCGTTAAATGTTGCAGTTTCTGCGGCAGTGACAGCATTTATGATTCAAGATAGCGGTGCAAATTAAGTAAAACCTTGAGACCAGAACTTATGAGTTACTTCCTCTTATTAAAAAGAAATATGACCAAACTCACTAAAAAAGCCACCAAGCCAACAACACCAATCATTAATAAAATCCAACCAAATGATGACATCAAACTATAAGAGGTCACATCAAAACTATACTTCAAAACCATCAACACAAGCATACTTAATGAAATTAATATCCAAAAGGACAATCTACTCTCTCGCAAGTTTTTCACAAATAGTTTCCTAATCAATGATTAATGTTCTCAGCAGCAGCTTATCAAGAAAGAATACTTTGTAATTCACTCTCCTGTATAATTTTTATTTTTAATTCTTCTGCTTTTTTTAACTTTGAACCTGCATTTGAGCCAACCACTAAAATATCAATATTTTTTGAAACAGCTGATGCAACATGAGCTCCTAAAAATTCTAATCGATCGGTCAGCTCGGATCTTGGCATAGAGCTAAAAGTTCCAGTTATAACCCACTTTTGTCCTGCCAACGGTAAATTATCATTCTCTCTTACTGTATCCTCTTGATCCTCCCAAAAAATTCCTTTGGCGAGAAGTTTTTCCACCAATTTTTGATTTTCGATAGCGCCAAAAAAATCAGCAACATTTGCCGCAGTAACTGGACCAAAATCGGCAACCTCCAGAAAATCCTCAACCTTAGCATTCATAATTCTACCTATGGTACAGAATTCTTTAGAAATTGACTTAGCTGTTGTTTCTCCCACTTCCCTTATACCTAAAGAATAAATAAATTTTGGTAAGGTAGTCGATTTACTATAGTTGATCGAATTAATTAAATTTTGTGACGATTTTTTCGCTAGACCATCTAGCTGAGCAACCGAATCTATATCTAAGTCATAAAGATCGATCACCGAATTAACCAAACCGCTGTCAACTAAACTATCAACAATGCTGCTCCCAAGACCATCGATATTTAGAGCTTTTCTGGAAGCAAAATGTTTTATTGCTTCCTTCAACTGAGCATTGCATTCCAAACCTGCATTACATCTAATAATAGCTTGCGATGGTACTTTTTCGAGATCTGAATTACAGACAGGGCAACACTTTGGAAACTCAATTTTTTTTGCCGAGTCAGTTCTCTTAGAAACAATCACGCTTACCACTTGCGGGATAACATCTCCTGCTCTTCTCACGATGACAGTATCTCCAATTCTGAGATCCAAACGCTCAATTTCATCTCTATTATGCAGGGATACATTACTCACAGTTACTCCGCCTACAAAAACTGGTTCAAGTTTTCCCACTGGGGTAATAGCTCCGGTTCGGCCAACTTGAAACTCTACGTTTTTAAGTAATGTTGACGCTTCTTGAGCCGGGAATTTTCTAGCAATTGCCCATCTTGGTGCTTTTGCTACAAATCCTAATTCCTTTTGCAAACCAAACTTATTTACTTTAAAAACAATTCCGTCAATATCATAGGCAAGATCAGTTCTCTCAATTTCTAACTGATTATAATAATCAATGCATCCTGAAATACCCTCAACTACCCGTAACTTGTCACTGATTTTAAAACCATAATCTGCGAGCTTTAAAAGCATTTCATAATGCGAAATTATTCCAACATCTGGAGAAATGTCACCGACACTGTAAACGCAAATATCTAACGGTCGGGTCGCCGTGATGCCAGAGTCAAGCTGCCTAACACTTCCAGCGGCGGCATTTCGAGGATTAACAAATGTCTTACGACCATTTTCTTCGGCTTTCTTATTTAGTTTTGAGAAAGCTTCTTTTGTCATGAATATTTCTCCTCTAACATCAAGAAATTCTGGTACCTCATCTCCGATAATTTGCAACGGAACACTTTTTATGGTCCTTACATTATTTGTAATATCCTCTCCGATACTCCCGTCACCTCTGGTTGCCGCAGAGACAAGCTCGCCGCTTTTATAGCGCAGACTTACGGCTATACCATCTAGCTTTGGCTCACATGCATATTCCACAGGTATGTTAGTTTTCAGTCGGTCTAGCACCCGATTTTCGAAACTCTTTAGCTCCTCATTACTAAATGCATTTTCGAGAGACAACATGGGCACAGTGTGTTCTATCTGAGAAAATGTTGCTAACGGTGGGGCTCCCACTCTTTGACTTGGTGAACTTGTACTGACTAAATTAGGATATTGAGTTTCTATCTCAATCAGCTTCCTCAACAAATGATCATACTCTCCATCTGTAATCTGTGGCTCATCCAAAACATGATAGCAATGATTATGGATATTCAATTCACTGACGATGGAGTTATACTGATTTTTGACTTCCGCAGGGATAATAGACATCAATTAACCTAAAATGATGGGGAGGCTTCTACCGCATCGCTGCTTTAGCTCGCTGCCTGTAATGATCAGCAGTTTGCGGTGTCAAAGTACTTCGAGTGTCATCCATAATTTTCAAGGATAGTGCATTCGCTAAATTGTTGACGACCGATAACATGATATCAAAGCTCTTTAAAGGATCTACCTGACTATCTAAAACGAGAAATATTGTTACTCCAGGTATAGTGATTTCTCTAATTGTACTCAAATCAAAAGTTCCAGGGTTAACCAAATTTGCCATTGAAAATAAAACATCTCCAGAGCCATCTAAATCAGAATACTTATTAAAAATCTGCATGTCACCAAACCGCAAATCATTATTGCCTGCAGCTTCTAATAATTCTTTTCCATCAATCTCAGTTCCCTCTCTGGGCATTAAATGAATTACAAGCACATCCCCCGCTTGAGAGTCAGTTTCAAGGTCAATTTTTTGAGTTAAATCATCACTACCAACGCCTATTTCAGTTCTGTTTTCACTCGCAAATATAGAGTTATCCAAATCAAAGTTCTGTTGTTTCTGATTATTATCAAAATCAATCTCTGTGGAATATTTATCTGGAGACTTAGTATCCAAGCCTTGGGAGTCCAACGCCCTTGTACCAATGACCTTAGAGCCACCTGAGGGAAATTGACTTTGATCTAAGTCATCCGTAAATCCATCGGCTGCTATAGTATTTCTATTCAATACCTTCGATGACATTTGAAGTTTTTCATATCGATTACGTTTTACACGTCGTATCACATCAAGAACAATAGCAAGTATGGTCAAAAATCCAATGAGTACGATTATTTCTCTGGGACCTATCCAATCCATATTTATGACCGACTATTACAAGAAAAACTAAAGACTATTGAAAGTATAATATCACGCGCTCGCCATCTCAACGGCCTTATTAACATCTACCGAAACTAACCTTGAAACGCCAGGCTCGTGCATTGTAACGCCCATAAGTTGATGCGCTTCCTTCATAGAGATCTTATTATGTGTGATATAAATAAACTGAATTTCATCTGCCATTTCCTTGACTAGTGAAGCATATCGAGCAACATTTGAGTCATCAAGGGGCGCATCTACCTCGTCTAACATACAGAAAGGAGCGGGATTCAATTTGAAAATTGCAAACACTAGGGCTATGGCAGTGAGAGCTTTTTCTCCTCCAGAAAGCAAATGTATCGAAGCATTCTTCTTTCCTGGTGGACGAGCCATTAATAAAACTCCAGTATTGAGCAAGTCCTCTCCAACCATATCTAGATACGCATGACCACCACCAAATAACTTTGGAAACAGGGCCTGAAGATTAGTGTTCAGCAAATCGAATGTCTCTTTAAATTTTGTTCTGGTCTCTGAATCTATCTTTCGTATAGCATTTTGCAATACAGCGAGTGCCTCTTCTAACTCTGAGTTTTGTTTATCTAAATAAGTTTTTCGCTCTGATTCGGAATTATATTCATCTACTGCTGCCAAATTTATTGGTCCAAGTCTTTGTATTTTTCTTTCTAGCGAATCGACCTTCTGTTCCCATACATTTATCTCTGCACTATCTTCAATCTCCTCCATAAGGTTCTTGAGATCATATCCTTTATCCTTTATTTGCTCCTCTAACGTCTGCTGCAGAGTAATTATTTGTTTCTCGCTTAATCTCTCAACCTCGAGTTTCTCTTGATTCTGTTGAACATCAACTTCAGTCAGGCTACGTTTTTTCTCAAGATCACTAATTTCAAAATTTATCAATTCGATTTTGGTTTGACACTCTTTTAGCTTCTCCTCAGCCACTAATTTAATCTTTAGCTGTTCGGTAAGGGCCTTATCAAATGCCTCAGACGGTGATTTTTTTTGATTGCTCACAGTTAACAAATCTTGTTTTTTATTTTGCAATATCTGTAATTGACTCTCTGCCCGTGAAATATTGATTTTGGTTGATTCTGTCTGAGCCTTTAACGTACTTTCGCGAAGCATAAAGTCTCTCAACACATCCTGTTTCTGACTCAAAAGAACCCTATTTTCGTCTAAACTAACTTTTAAACTATTACGAATTTTATGTGCTTTTTCACGGTCCTCCGAATCTACAATCACCATTTTTTCCAATGTGGAAAGATTATCTTTGGAATTCTGCATCTGAAGAGAATCTTGATTAATCAAATCGTTTAATTGAGCAATCTCATCAACAACAAGTTTTTTTCTATTCAATATTTGCTCGATTTCTAACGTTTCGGCAGTGTATTGTGACTTCAGTTCTGCATAAGTTGAGGATCCAGAAGCAAATTGATCGGATATTTTTTGTGCCTCGCTCTCCAAGCTAGATAACGATAACTGACTATTTTCTAAGTGATTTGTTTTTTCAAGAATGTCGCGATCCAGTTTTTCAAGATTGAGGCTTAAATCTTTAATCTGTTTCGCTCTCGAAATCATGCTATCAAAAGCGTCACTGATTCTGAGTACCTTGAGCCAATTTTTACCTATCCAAACACCACTTTTAGTGATCAGAGAGTCTTCTATTCCTAACTGACTTCGAAACCCTTTACCCTCTTCCAAAGAATCAACGACATAAACATTTGATAATTTACTTTTTGCAAATTTATTATTTACAAACTCGGAAAGGCTTGGCTTTTTATTAAATGCTCTATGATCAGCCGCTATGGTTGTGTCAAAAACGATTAATTCACCTTGGCCAAAACTTTCTATGTCGTCTAATAACTTGCCAATGTCTTTGGACTCGTTAGCTTGAAGATAATCGCCCAAAACTGTTTCCACAGCCACTTCCCATCCAGGCTCAACATCAAGTGAATTAATTAGCCTCGCATTTGAATCAATACCATTTTTGTTTAACCACTGATCTTTAATATTATTGTCAGAATCTTTCTGTTGCAGTATTTCCAAAGATGATTTTTTACCAAGAATAGTCTCTCTCGAAGCTTTTAATGTATGCAAAAGTTCTGACTCTTTCTTAATTTCATCCCTTAAAGCAGTAATATCCGACTTGTTATTCTTCAATTGCTCCTGCATGGATAAATTATCTAGTTCTGATTCATCGAGCATTTTTTTCAACATACTCATATCCAGTGAACTTTCTTTGTTTCGTAGCTCTGACAACTCAAAACTAAGCTTTTTTTCTCTCTCTTTATTCAGACTAAGTGTTTTATCCAAATATTTTATCTTTGATGTTTCAGCATAAGCCTCTTGCCTAACATCCTCAGACTTCTTCAGAAAGGCATCCCATGATGATTGAGCGAGTCCATACTCGTTAGCAAGATCCTCAGTGGTTTTCAAAAGTGAAGCTTGATCGGACTTATATTCAGCAATTTTCGGTAATATTTTATTTAATTCTTGCTCTAAGGCTTCTGATTTTTCTTTGTCTTGAACCAGGTTTTCTCGAGTATCAGTAAAACTTTCTTCGGTTTGTTTTAGTTCCCTCTCAAGATCTTCTGACCTCTGTTTTGCATTCTCTATAGATTGCTCTATTCTTGCAACTTCATTACCAACTTGATAAAAATGAGCTTGTTTTTGATTAAAAGATTCACCCTCTTCTGATAAATCGATTCTATTTTTCTCAATTGTTGTCTCAATCTTCAAACGGTCTGCTAACAAACTTTCTTTTAAAATTTCTAAGTCTGTAATTTTACTTTTCAAGGACACAAGATCGACATCATGAGCTCTCCATTTAAGACCTAATAATTCAGATTCAATCTGTCTTTTTTCTTTTTTGATTTCTGAATACTTTTCAGCAGCTCTTGCTTGTCTCTCGAGTCTCGCTAGTTGCCTTCCTAATTCATCTCTGATATCCGTTAATCTCTCCAAGTTTTCTGTAGTCCGGGAAATTCTGTTTTCAGTATCCTTTCTACGTTCTTTATATTTGGAGATTCCTGCAGCCTCTTCGACATGACCTCTCAATTCATCAGGTTTTGCCTCAATAAGTTGAGATATCATACCTTGCTCGATGATCCCATAACCTCTCGCACCAAGCCCAGTCCCCAAGAAAATATCTGTTATGTCTCGTCGTCTACATTTACTACCATTTAAAAAATAACTCGATTGTCCGTCCCTAGTTACTTTTCTCTTTACACCAATCTCATTGTAACTCGCATATTCACCTGAAATTCTTCCTAAACTATTGTCAAAAATAAGTTCGACAGTCGCCTGTCCAACAGGTTTTCTAGCACTGGAGCCATTAAAAATAACATCAGACATTAAATCACCGCGGAGATTCTTAGCGGAAGTCTCACCCATCACCCACCGCACCGCATCGATCACATTTGATTTTCCACAGCCATTTGGCCCAACGACGGCGCATAAGTTACTTGGGAAAATAACGTTAGTCGGGTCCACAAATGATTTGAAACCAGCAATTTTTATTGATTTTAGACGCATACTATTTTTTGTCTTTTGTCACCGATTTAAGTTTACACCGTTAAGCATTTACAAAAAACACATAATCTACTAGGGACAAAATTTTTATTGCCCGCAAAATAATACGCTCAACCTATTATCGATTTAAAATTTTTTCTTGTGCGGTATTTATTCCATCGGTATAACTTTTATGCAACGGATCATTGTCGTCAATATTCACTAATGCCTTTTTCCAGAAAAAAACCGCATCTTCATAATCCTCATTGAGATATGACCTAACGCCCATCAACCCCAAGACAAGTGGCTGGCCATTATCAGCCACATATGCCGCCTCAATCGCCGCGTTTACAGATTCATTAAATTGACGGTTATTCGCTAAAAACAGTGTTTCTGCCTGTTGAGCCAATATAGGAGCATCGTCTGGGCTAATTTCTAAGGCAAGAGCATAATATCTCAAAGCATCCTCATAATTAGCAACAGACTTCTCATAATTTGCAAGCAACATCGCGTACATAAGGTTATCTGATTTTTTTTTCAGACTGATTTTCATATTTTCTACAAGTTCTTCATTACCCTTGTAGGAATCACTGCTAATCTCTGTTTCCTGTATTATTTTAGAAATAAGCACATCTTCGTATGAACCAATCTTCGAGTATGTAAACACAGTAAAGCCTAGAAACCCGCAAAAAATAAGGATCAATATTATAATCTCATACCTTTCAAAACTTAGTTCAAACCCAATATCACCTCGAATTTTAATTAGGGAGAATATTAAAAATGTTATCAATAACGAAAATGTCAAAAGAACAAGAATAGCTGCAAAAATCATTGATGCTTGTCTTCTTTTTTTGCTTGATTGACTTCTCTTTTCACGAACATCGAATATATGAACCAGAAGCCAAAGAGAAAAATTAGCAAAGGTGTTAACCAAAGAAAGTAAGTTTGTTTGCCAAATTTTGGATCGTACAAAATAAAGTCTGAATAACGACTCGCCAACTCACTCTTAATTTGATCGTCATCAAGTCCTCGTTCGAGGAGAATTGTTATCTCCTTGCGAAGATCTTTCGATATCGGTGAATTCGAATCTGCGATATTTTGATTCTGACACTTGGGACACCTCAATTCTTTTATAAGCTTTTGATATCTCTCTAAATAAGTAACATCAGAAAACTCTAAGAGCTTCTCAGCGTTCAGATGAACTGAGAATACAAAAGTTAAAAAAAATGTAAACTTTTTCATTCGTTTTGACCTTTGAGAGATAAATATAACTCTTGAAATTCACTCAACCAAATATGCTCATCAACTATGCCAACTCGTTTATGCCTGATAACACCCTTCCTGTCTATTAAGTAAGTTTCTGGCGCGCCATATACTCCAAGATCAAAACCCAAACTTCCGTTAGAATCAAAAATAGAAAATAGATATGGATTACCCCGCTGATTTAACCAGTCACTAGCAAGGTTCCTGTCATCTTTGTAATTTAGTCCTACAATAGTTATACCCTCAGTTGCTAATTCATTAAGCATTGCATGCTCTAATCGACAGGCGTAACACCAAGTTGCCCAGACATTAAGTAAAAATGGCTCGTCCAATAAAATATCGTTAGCAGTAATCTTTTCCCTGTCTAGTAATGTTTCAAGCTCAAATTGAGGAAGGTTTTTACCGATAAGTGCGGACGGTAAATAAGACGGATCATTATCTAATCCTTTATACAAGAATATAGTGATTGTTATAAAAAGTGTTAAGGGGAAGATTAAAAATATTTTTCTCATGTGCCACTCTCTGCTACCGACTTTACAAAGAATTCAATGAGGAAACTTTTACATTTCGACGATTCAAGCTCGCCAAGATGCCCCCAAAGGCGATTAAAAATCCTCCTATCCAAATGAATCTGACCATCGGCTTAACATACAAGCGCACTGACCATGAATCGCTATCCACAGATTCACCAAGGGAGACATAAATATCTTTCAAAATATTAGTTCTTATTCCCGCTTCCGTCATGATATCACGACCTGAAAAATAGCTTCGTTTTTCAGGAATCAACACACCTTGATCACGGTCATTATAAGAAACTTCAAAAATGCCCTTTCTGGACTGGTAATTGGGACCATCCGATTTAATTAATTCCTTGAAAAGAAAATCATATCCAGCAACATTAGCTCGTTTACCCGGACTCATAAGCAAATCGCTTTGCACGCTGTAGGAATTACTTAGTCCTACTCCTAAAATAAGGAGAGCAAGTCCTGTATGAGCAAGAGTCATTCCCAAATAAGATTTGTTTTTAAGGATTTTTAATTTATCACTTCTTATTTTTTCAACAATGTCTTCACATAAAGTAAACACTATCCAAGAGGCCACCATAACAGTTATAAGCGCTTGCCATGAGAAATCATAACTGCTGCTGGTAAAATCGATCATTACAACCGTTACCAGTCCTAGGGCAATACTGGCAAATCCAGGAAGCACAACTCGTTGCAGTGATTCATCAAAATTTCCATTATTCCATCTAGATGAAACTGACATCCCCATAAACACTGCAATTGCAATTGTGGTTGGAACGAAGAAAAAATCGAAGTATGGTGGTCCTACAGATATCTTACCTAAATTCAAGATATCGCTAAGTAATGGATAAAGTGTCCCTATCAAAATAATAGTGGTAATACTTACAAGAAGCATGTTGTTCATAATAATGAAAAATTCCCTCGTCCATCCTTTAGAGGCCGGCTTAGACACCAGATGGTGACCTTTCAAGGCAAATAAAAATAATGAGCTTCCTACGAGGACTATGAAGATTATCAATAAAAAAATACCTCTCTCTGGGTCGCTCGCAAAAGCATGTACCGAAGTTAGAATTCCAGATCTAACTAGAAATGTGCCCAATAAACTAAGAGAGAACGCTAATATTGCGAGCAGAATCGTCCAACTTACGACAGTTCCCTTCTTTTCAGACACCGATGCACTATGCATCAATGCCGTTGCCACAAGCCACGGCATTAGGGATGCATTTTCCACAGGATCCCAAAACCACCAACCACCCCAACCCAGTTCATAGTATGCCCACCAGCTACCTAACGTAATACCTGCCGTGAGAAATGCCCAAGAAACATTTATCCAAGGTCGACACCAAGACATCTTACCTTTTTCATATCTCTCGGAAAAAAGAAGCGCTACAGCAAAGGCGAAAGGAACAGCAAGACCTACATAGCCCATATACAAAAGTGGTGGATGAACAATGAGTCCAAAATCTTGAAGAAGCGGATTTAAATCACCACCGTCTTCAGGAGCTATTGGTAAAATTCGCTCAAATGGATTAGAAGTCAAGATTAAAAAGAGCAGAAAACTGATTGAAACGGCAGCTAGCACCGACAATACATGGCTTCTAAACTTAACCGTTATATTAGCTCCCAGAAAAGCCACTGCAGCGGTCCATCCTGACAAAACAAGTATCCAAAGTAAAAGAGAACCTTCATGTGCTCCCCAGACTGCACTGACTTTGTAAATTAAGGGTAATAAAGAATTGGAATTTTGTGCAACATACTTGACAGAAAAATCGTCAAACACAAAGCATAGAGATAGACAAACAAACGAAAAACATGCAAAAAATAACTGATTGAGAGCTAATGGTGCGCTTAATCTTAGCCAAGACTCGTTTTGAAATTGTATACTCAAAATCGGAATAAGAAGCATTAAAGCACATGTGCAAAGTGCCAAAATTAGAGATAGCTGCCCAATTTCTGCAATCATATTTTATTGCACTTTATAATCTGAATAGCGAATAAAATCCATTGTCTCAGTGAGCTCTGGAGGCGTATAATTCTCATCATGCTTGGCCAAAACCTGGCTCGCTATTAGTTTGTTTGAAACACTCATTACACCAGTTGCAATTGCTGCCTCATTTTCCGCAAAGAGGTCAGGTAGAATTCCTTCGTAAACTATATCCAATGATGTTTTTCCATCAGTCAATGTGAACTGAGTTTGCAGGTTTTCATTTGGCCTTGACACACTCCCCTCGACCACCATTCCACCCACTCTAATAGTGCTTCCTGATCGATACTCGCCAGCTAAAATTTGTGATGGGGTAAAAAAAAAGTTTGCGTTCTGCCCAAGTACATAAATAACAAGTCCGGCAGCAGAGGCTGAGAGTAGAAAAATTAATGCCACAATTTGCAGTCTCTGCCTCCTAATCGGGTGCATCACTAACATCCAAGCTATCAATTTTTAATTGCACTATCAGTTTTCTTTTTTCAAGAACTGGGCGAATTATTAAATATGATAAGAGTACCAAAGACAGCGAGAGGGAGCTCCAAACAAAAACGCCATGCCCGTCCATATCGAGAAACTGCATCAAACTGTTAAATTGAAAAATCATCGTAAATCACCAATGCGCCATAAATATCATTGCTGTGAAATTAGTTTACGAACCCATTTTGTTTTCCGTTCACGAGAGAGAATTTCAACTCGTAATGATAGGGTCAGAGCAAGACCATAAACAAGGTAAAAAGCTATGATCATTATGAACAAAGGATAGAACATGTCTGGATGCATAGAGGGTGCGGATGTGAAATTAATTGTTGCAGGTTGATGCAATGTGAACCACCAATCAACAGATTTGTAAATTATCGGAATGTTTACGGTTCCAATTATTGACAAAAACGCACTCGCCTTGTCGCCAGAATCTGAGTTTTGAAAAGATCTACCTAGCAAATAAACACCTATGTATAAAAAGAGCAAAATAAGCATAGAAGTTGCTCTTGCATCCCACACCCAAAAACTACCCCAAGTGGGTTTACCCCATAAACCGCCGGTTACTAACGCCAAGAGAGTCAAAATGCCTCCAATTGGAGCAGCACATTTCATTACCCAAAAAGATAATTTTATTCGCCAGATTAATCCTATGGCTCCTGCCATTGCCATTAAAAAATAACCCGCTAATGCCAAAAATGATGACGGAACATGCAAATAAATAATTCGAAAACTATTGCCTTGTTTTGCATCTGCAGGAGCAAAGCCGATTCCCCAAATAAGACCGACGAACAACAAAGAGAAAGTGACGACGTAAAGACCTGGTAATATCCGCTCGGATATCTGATAAAACCACTTCGGAGAAGCGAATTTATGAAACCAATTCCAATTCATTAATATATCCCTTTTACTCAACCATTGAGGAGCGGAAAATTCCAGAAATTGATAATGGACTCAATATCATAAGCATACAAAATATAGAAAGTAAGGCGGCGAGTGGGTAGCTCCAGTCCATCCCATCAATTCTGTAATAAATCATTGAACTTCCAAAGATTATTATCGGAACATATAAAGGCATAATTATCAGCGCTAACAAAAAACTTTTATCCTTTGTCGCAACTGTGAGTGCTGCTCCAATACCTCCAAGTAGCGCAAAGCATGCCGTACCAATTATTAAGCCAATCATTAATGAGAAAATCGATTCGGGTGAAATCGATAAAAGTAAACCCATCAATGGTGAGGCAATTGCAATCGGCAATGACTTTGTGAGCCAATGCGCAGTAATCTTCCCAAGCACCGCCATAAATAGTAGATTTGGCGTGATTATCATCTGCTCAAGCGATCCATCCCTATAGTCCTCATCAAATAGGGATTCCGATGAAAGCAAAACGGATAATAATGCCATTATCCAAATTACACCTGGGGCCACCTGTTGGAGTCTTGATTCATAAGAACCAAGGCTCAAAGGCATCAAGGCTACGATCATCACAAAGAAAATAAGGGGGTTCAAAGACGCAGATTTTCTCCTAAACGCAATTAGAAGATCCCTCCTCATGTATGAAAAGAAAAGATTTGATTGGTAGTTAGTGTTCAATGAATCGTGTTCCTAATTAAAATTTTCTTTAAACCACCTACCATTACGTCCTGATGACTGGCAAATACCACTATGCCTTGATTATTTTTATGTTTTTCCATAGCCTTTTTCAAAATCGAGACACCTTGGCTATCCAACGCATTCATAGGTTCGTCCAAAAACCATATCTTCGAGTCATTGAGAAGAATTCGTGTTAGAGCAACTTTTCTTTTCTGGCCAGCCGATAATTCGCCACACAGAGAGTCTTTTTGGTTCAAAAGTCCAAAAGTCTCCAAAGTATTAATATGTGAGTCCACTAATTTATTTTCGCCTGACATCCAACATAGATTTTCGAAAACCGTGAGAGAGTTTTTCACAGCTGAATTATGTCCCACATAAGTGATATTCGAAAAGTAGTCATAGAGGCAAGCCTGCAAGTCAACGCCTTGGTATTTAATACTCCCACTCGATGGCTGAAGAAGCCCAACTAGTATTCGTAGTAAAGTAGTTTTACCGCTCCCATTCGCTCCTTTTATATGGACCAAATCACCCTCATTGATTTCGAGGTCTATTGGATCAAAAACAGGCTTTTCATTTCGATTAAAACTCAGATTTTTCAGACTTAAATTGGTAACACTCAAAGAAAATTCCTGTAGGAGACTGGGACAGTAATTATGCCAGAAAAGCAATCTTAGTTCTCAGATTATTTAAAAATATGTGCATTTAGAATATTATGACAATCGAAATATAGATGGGTGAGAAGAATGAATAAAATTACACGAGGATGCGCATATTTTTTACTGTATACAACTCCGATCCAGCTGATTTTCCTTCTTTGGGTACTTAATTTAATCATTTCATCTGACTTTACCATTATTTCATTATCAACAGACATGTTTGTAAATCAGAAATTGCCATGGTTTAAAGCCTGGATATACTCTTGGTTTTGGAATGCTTGGTTAGACTTCTGGTGGCAGTATCCAGCGTTTATAATGATATCAATAAAAACTATTTTAAATTACTTATTGGGAGTTTGGTTGTTCAGAATAACAAACGCACGAGAGATAAGACTGCGCTAATTCGCTCTGGGAAAATCATACAAAATGAAGATATATGAGGTTGGAGGCGCAGTTAGGGATAGTCTACTTTCATTTGAATATCATGAAACTGATTGGGTCGTCGTAGAGTCATCACCTCAACAGATGATAGAACTGGGGTTTACCCCTGTTGGAAAAAATTTTCCAGTTTTTCTTCATCCTACAACAAAAGAGGAATACGCATTAGCCAGAACCGAGAAAAAAGTAAGCACTGGACATCAAGGTTTTCAATTCTTCACCGATCCCAGTGTTACGCTTGAAGATGATCTTGGTAGAAGAGATTTGACCATTAATGCAATTGCTAGAGACTCAAAAGGAACTCTGATTGATCCATACAATGGATTAAAAGATATTGAAAACAGAATTTTGCGGCATGTTTCAGAGGCATTTGTTGAAGATCCTCTGCGAATATTTAGGGTCTCTAGATTTTATGCTCGATACCAACATCTTGGTTTTAAAATCGCATCTGAAACTAAAGCAGCAATGATAAAAATTGTTCACTCTGGAGAAATTTCAGCGCTCTCGAACGAGCGAATTTGGAGCGAAATTGAAAGTGCTATGAGAGAGAAATCACCACATCTTTTTGTTAGTAGTTTACTAAATTCAGGAGCATTTCAAACTATATTTCCTGAGCTTAATGATGAGCTTAATAACAATGATAAAAAAGAGGGGCTATTGGGAATAATGAAATCAGTATCCGATAACACAAATGATCCTTCGATTAGATTTGCAACTATATTTTGGATTTTATTAGCACAATCAGACTCCAGACCTAACTTGGTTGAGGAGATATGTAAAAGAGTAAAAGCACCAAAGAAATTTACCCAATTTGCATCACTATTGTTCAGATTTATGGATATTTCATGGACATCAGTCACGGCAAAACCTAAAAAACTACTTTTAGTATTTAAAGAAATAAATGCTCTGAAGCAAACTGCTATTTTCCCAAATTTATTAAATTGCCTCGAAGTAATTTGGCTGCATGAAGGAAAATGCCCTGATAAAACTAGGAGAATCAAGGCATTTTTGAAAGAATGCGTTGTGGAGCTAAAAAAAATAAATATAAATTATCTAGACATTTCCGGTCTGACTGGGGATAAGATTGGTAAAAAGCTACAACACGCACAACTTGATGCAATAAAAGCAGTTCAACTCAGATATACCAAATAAAAGAGGTGATTAAATTGAAGGAATCAAAAGAAGAATTGCCCGTTGTTTTAATAACCGGAGCTGCAAAAAGAATTGGGGCAGAGCTTGCGCGCCTGTTCTCATCTAAAGGTTTTGCGTGCATTATCCACTATAACAATTCTAAAAAAGAAGCCGAAAGCCTCTCTAGGCTTTTAAACGAAAATAGCACTGCACGCTGTTATACAGTTCAAGGGAATCTTAATTCCCCTGATACCGTGGCAAAAATATCGAAATTTTGTTGTGACCTCGGCCGCTTGGATGTCCTTATAAATAATGCGTCAAGTTTTTATCCAACACCACTAGAGCAATGTGATCAATCGCAGTGGGATGATCTGATAAATAGTAATTTAAAATCTCCATTTTTCATTGCTCAGGCGCTCGCACCATTGCTGAAAGAGAGCAAAGGATCGATCATTAATATATCTGATATGCACGCAAGACAGGCATTGATTAATCATCCAATCTACACAATAGCAAAGGCGGGTAACATTGCGATGACAAAAACACTGGCGAAAGAATTAGCTCCAGAAATCAGAGTCAACAGCGTTGCGCCAGGAGCTATTCTTTGGCCTGAGCATGAGACTGACGATATTGATAAACAACAGTCAGTATTGAGTAAAGTACCGCTTGGTAGACTTGGAACTGAAAGTGATATTGCCAAAACAGCTTACTTTATAGCAGTTGACGCAGAATATATGACTGGGCAGACAATTGCCGTTGATGGTGGAAGTTCGAATGCACTCTAGAGTTTAATCGAAAGAGAAGGATATTTCTGTAAGAAATTGTTTGGTTTTATCAAACTCATGCCAATGATCAATGTAGCTTCTTTTTGTTTCTGGGTGCAGTTCATTTCCTATTAGTTTGACCATTGGGAGAAGGACAAATGCATTTTCAAGTAATTCCTCTCGCGGGAGCTTTACACCATCATACTCTCCAACGAAATCATCAACAGTAATGATATCTATATCTAGAGTTCTTGGTCCAAACTTCGGTGCACTGCGATCGCGACCATGTTCATTTTCTAATTTTTTAAGTACTTGTGAGATTTGGCCAACTGATAATGTAGTTTGAACGCTTACCACTAAATTGTAAAAATTATCACCTTCAAAACCAACAGAGTCACTTTCATAAACGGGCGACATACTTAGATTTCCAAAAATCGCCTTTAAAGAGGTAATACAAGATTTCACATTGTGGCGACGATCGACATTACTGCCTATGCTTAAATACACAGAAGGCATTATTTTTTTAATCCTCTTTCGATAATTACACCAACATCCTTCGAGCCACGCAATGCACCTGGCTTGCTAATTCTTAATCTAACCCATGGGACAGAAAATTCGTTAATGATAATACTTGTAACTGCTTCGGCAAGAGCCTCTATCAAAAAATATTCACTTTTTTCGATAAATGCAATCAATCTTTTTGATATAGATTTGTAATTAAGCGCATATTCTATATCGTCAGTTTCTCCAGCTTTTGCAATGTCATGCACCATATCCAAATCTAAACTTACTATTTGTTTAACTTCACGTTCCCAGTCGAAAATTCCTATAATAGTTTCTACTTCTAATTCCCTGATGTATACGATATCGGACATTTTTTTTCCTAAGTTTTATTTTGTATTTGTCTTAAGTTTTCCAGCGGCCATCTTGGATAAGTTTCTATTGACAAAGAACCTCTGTCACCATTTTTTAATCTCTCATGCCCTAAATAAGCAATCATTGCACCGTTATCGGTGCAAAATTCAAGCCTTGAATAAAAAACGGATACGCCAATCTTTTCTGTTTTTTCTCTCATTTTGAGTCTCAAACGATTGTTAGCTGCAACTCCTCCCGCAACAACTAATGATTTCAAACTTGTTTGTTTGAGTGCTCTTACACATTTTACGATTAAAGTATCAACAACAGCCTCTTGAAAACCAGCACATATATCATATTTTACTTGCTGATTACTTGTATCTAGTTCATTTACTAAATTTCTTGTGTGAGTTTTCAACCCAGAAAAACTAAAATCCAAGCCTGGTTTATCAGTCATTGGACGTGGGAAATCATATTTTTTACAGTCTCCCTTATCTGCGAGATTGCCAATTATCGGGCCACCTGGATATCCAAGTTGCAATAGCTTTGCGACCTTATCGAAAGCCTCGCCGGCAGCATCATCAAGCGATTCACCCAGCAGTTCATAGTCACCTAAAGACTTTACATTTACAATCTGTGTATGTCCTCCCGAGACCAGCAATGCAAGAAATGGCATTTTGGGTGAGTGTTTTTCTAGCATCGATGACAGTAAGTGAGCCTCCATATGATGGACACCAATCACTGGAAGATCTAGCGCGAACGCAAGCGAAGTCGCTATTGCACCACCGACCATCAAAGAGCCGGCTAAACCTGGACCCGCGGTGTACGCAATCCCGTCCAAATCATTTTCACTAATATGCGCTGCCTGAAGCACTCGGTCTAGTAAGGGTAAAATTTTTCTAACATGATCTCTGGATGCGAGTTCTGGCACTACTCCTCCAAAATCCGAATGAAAACGTGCTTGCGAGTATAACTCGTTCGCTAAAAGTCCTTTACTCCCGTCATAGATGGCAAGTCCTGTCTCATCACAAGAAGTTTCAATTCCCAGAACTTTCATCATTCGTTAATTCACTAGACTTAGATGCATATGGTGAATGCAGACGACGATATTTTCAATCGCTAACGAAAATATTTACACTGAAAAATCTTTGCACTCTTTGATTGAAATGTATAAACTGGCGCGTTTCATAATTACATGCTAGTAAAATAACAGGAAATCGTATGCCAGGTGTTCGCATAAAAGAGAATGAGCCCTTCGACATTGCCTTGAGAAGGTTTAAAAGATCGTGTGAAAAAGCAGGTGTGTTGGCAAAAGTTAGGAGCTGTGAATTTTATGAGAAACCAACTTGGGTCAAGAAGAGAAAAGCAGCAGCTGCGATAAAGAGAAATCAAAAGAAAGTGTCAAGAGAATCGCGCCGGTTTAATCGACTGTATTAAGAGCTCCATAATGGCAGCTATTATCCCCTCAAACATTCGCACTAAATCAATAAGTATTGCTAAAAACTATTAGTCAGGGGAACCTATGGTTTTAAAAGTTGACATCACCAATGCAATGAAAGAAGCGATGAGAGCTCGTCAGAAAGACCGTTTAAAAACAATACGTTTGATTTTATCTGAGATAAAGCGCGTCGAAGTCGATGAAAGAATTGATATCGATGATTCAGATTCGAGGCTGGTCTCTATTCTGGCAAAAATGATCAAGCAACGACGAGATTCTATTTCTCAATATGATCAAGCTGGTCGTATTGAACTATCTGAGATAGAATCTAATGAGATTGAGGTCATCAATGAGTTTCTTCCTGCAGCACTGAGCGATGAAGAAATCAATGGTCTCATCCAGAAAGCGATCGCAGAAACTTCCGCCAGTTCAATGAAAGATATGGGAAAAGTGATGGGTATACTCCGTCCTGACATTCAAGGTCGCGCAGACGCTGGAGATGTTAGCAAGCGAGTCAAGGAAGCACTTAATTCATAACACAACTAGTATAGTATTCTGAAAAAAACCGCTAAACTGAAAGAGAATTATTAGTTACCGCTTTTAAATGGCTGGATTGATCCCACAATCTTTTATCGACGAGTTACTAGATAGAACAGATATCGTAGAGCTCATCAATACTCGTGTGTCATTGAAAAAAACTGGTAAAAACTATTCTGCATGTTGTCCGTTTCATGAAGAAAAAAGCCCCTCTTTCACTGTGACACAGGAAAAACAGTTCTATCATTGTTTTGGCTGTGGAGCCAGCGGAAATGCTATCGGGTTTCTTATGGAATATGAGCGACTTGATTTTGTTGAGAGCGTTGAATATCTGGCAAAACAGGCCGGTCTAGAAATTCCCCAAACAAGTCAAAACTCAAATAATAACTCTAAAAAGCAGCGTAATTTATATTCTATCTTAATAGAATCAGATAAATTCTATCGCACCCAACTCAGAACTCATCCTGACGCGAGCAAAGCGATAAAGTATTTAAAAGAGAGAGGGTTTAGTGGAAAGATTGCTGCTAAATTTGGGATTGGTTTTGCTCCAAATTCTTGGGATCTTTTATTAAAAGCGCTCCCAGAAGAGGAAAATCTTAGACTTCTTGAGCAAGCTGGAATGTTAATTTCAAAACCGGAAGAAAAAAAATTATATGATCGGTTTCGAAATAAAATTATGTTCCCCATTAGAGATCAACGCGGAAGAACAGTAGGTTTTGGGGGCAGAGTGCTTGATGACTCAAAACCTAAATATATTAACTCTCCTGAAACTCCAATATTTCAGAAAGGGCGTGAATTGTTTGGTCTTTATGAGGCCAGGAAATCACTTAAAACCATACCAAATATTATTATGGTTGAGGGTTATTTGGATGTAATCTCGCTTTCACAATTCGAAATCAATAATTCAGTCGCATCACTTGGCACATCGCTCACAGAGAACCACTTGCATAAAATCTTTCGTTATACCTCTGAAGTAATTTTTTGTTTTGATGGAGACGATGCTGGGCGTAAAGCAGCCTCTCGAGCGCTGGAGACTTGTTTGCCACAAATGCGTGATGGATTCTCTGCAAAGTTTCTTTTCCTTCCAGAGTCTGAAGACCCTGATAGTCTAGTAAGAAAATTGGGTCGAGATGAATTTTTAAAATTTGTCGAAACAGCTACTCCCTTGTCCAAATTTTTCTTTAATTATTTTGCTCGAGATATAGACATCACAACGATGGATGGCAAAGCAAAGCTAGGTAAGACCTGCGCATTGCCTTTATCTCAAATACCTAACGGAATTTTTCAACAGTTAATGTTGAACGAATTATCTAAAATAACTGAAATTTCAGAGGAGCAATTAAGCGAGATAATAAAACAATATAACCTCAAAGGCTCCAAAGTTATCAAAGATTCACAGCCACCCCCTGTTGAACCATCAAGTTATGAGCACATTGACTTTGGACCAATTAATGAGATTCAGAAAAAAGCAAAAATAAAGATGTCTCCCGGAAAACAGCTAGTTGCCCTCCTAATAAATCATCCGTCTCTTATGAATTTAGTAGATGACTCTAGCGTACTTATAAAGTCAAAGAACCAAGATGTTCAACTCTTTCTAAAACTATATAACTTATTTAAAGAAAATCCTGAGTATAAGGCCTCAAATGTTTTTTCATACTGGTCGGGTCTACATGAAGGTCGAAGTGAATTAGAGCTGCTTAAAAAACTTGCAGCGAGTGAGCTTTATCATCCGCCAGCCGGCACGGGAAGAGATGACGATAAAGAGTTTTCTGAAGCGCTTGAGCATGTGATCCAATCTACGTTCACTTCCTTACCTATTCTAGAACAAGCAGAAGTATTAATTAATTTAGACAGTTTAACTGAGAAACAAATTAAAAGACTTCATAAAATACATCTTCAATTGCCCAGTGACAATGAGACAAAAGAGATAAAAAGTGTTGTAAAACAAAAGCTTGTCTCATTAGTTTAAGTAATAAAAAACGGAAGTTGGTTAAATATTAATAGGATATAAAAAGTTTATCCGGTATAATCCGCCGCTAGTTTTTTATCCACAACAAAAGACATTCATATGACAGACAACACAGACAAACAACAATCAGGAATTAAAGACTTAATCGCAAAAGGCAGAGAGCAGGGATATCTGACTTATGCAGAAGTAAATGATCACCTTCCAGAGGATATTGCTGACCCTGAGCAAGTTGAAGATATTATTCAAATGATCAACGACATGGGGATCACTGTGTTCGAGGTTGCACCTGATGCTGAAACCCTTTTGATGACGTCGGGCGACAATACCCCTGATGAAATTGCTGCTGCTGAAGCCGCCGCTGCTCTCGCCTCCGTGGAATCTGAACAACATAGAACAACAGATCCAGTCAGAATGTACATGCGCGAGATGGGTTCGGTTGAGCTTCTCACTCGAGAAGGAGAAATCGAGATAGCCAAACGAATTGAAGAAGGAACAAGAGAATTAATGGCAGCGATAGCTGACTGGCCCTCCAACGTCGCTTTAGTAATAAAGGAATGGGATAAGGTTTTAGAGGGGGAGAAAAAACTTACTGACATCATAAGTGGGTATCTGAATCCTATGGAGCATGTGCCATCTGCTCTAGCTCAACAGCAAGCAGCAGAGGCCGCTGAGGCGGAAAAATTGGCTAATGGAGAGGATTTGGATGACGATGAAGATGAGGAAGATCATGAGGGTGGTCTAGATCCAGAAGAGGCAACAGAGAGATTCGAAGAGATAAGAAGTATGTTGTTGAAGACTGAAAAATCTATTGAGAAGCATGGTAGAGATGGCAAAGCAACAATACAAAATATGTCTGCACTGGCGGAGCTTTTCAAGTTTTTGAAACTAACACCACGACAATTCGATCCGCTCATTGCAGTAATAAGAAATGCAGTGGAGAAAATTAGAAAAGAAGAGCGCAATGTGATGCGTCTTTGCGTTAGAACATCAAAAATGCCAAGAAAGGAATTCGTAAAAGGATTTCCCGGCAATGAGACGAATTTAAAGTGGACCGGTTCTTTGATCAAAGCAAAAGCAGACTATTCAGAAAATATTAAAGAACAAGAGATTGAGATACTCAGAGCGCAAAGAAAGCTTGCACAGGTCGAAAAGACTAGTGGCTTATCGATCCTTCAAATAAAGGATATAAATCGAAGGGTAACCATCGGTGAGGCGATGGCCAGAAGAGCGAAAAAAGAAATGGTCGAAGCTAACTTGAGACTTGTTATCTCGATAGCCAAAAAATATACCAATAGAGGCCTTCAGTTTCTTGATTTAATACAAGAAGGGAATATCGGCTTAATGAAAGCAGTCGATAAATTTGAATACCGACGAGGTTACAAATTCTCGACTTATGCTACATGGTGGATACGACAAGCAATTACCAGATCAATAGCCGATCAAGCGAGAACTATCAGAATTCCAGTCCATATGATTGAGACGATTAATAAACTCAACCGAATTTCTCGACAGATGCTTCAAGAAATGGGAAGAGAGCCCTCTCCAGAAGAGTTAGCAGAACGCATGGAGATGCCGGAGGATAAGATACGTAAGGTGTTAAAGATAGCAAAAGAACCAATTTCAATGGAGACGCCTATTGGCGAAGACGAAGATGCCAACATAGGAGATCTTATTGAAGATGTGACTATCGCCCAACCGGTAGATAATGCAACAAAACATAATTTAACGGAATCAACAAGAGGTGTTTTAGGCAGCTTAACCGCAAGAGAAGCGAAAGTTCTAAGAATGAGGTTTGGTATAGATATGAATACTGACCACACTCTTGAAGAAGTTGGTAAGCAATTTGATGTTACTCGAGAGCGAATACGGCAGATTGAAGCAAAGGCTCTTAGGAAGCTCAGGCACCCTACTAGGTCTGATCACTTGAGAAGCTTTATTGACGAACAATAACTTTTTTTGTGGGCCCATAGCTCAGTTGGTCAGAGCAGTCGACTCATAATCGATTGGTCGTAGGTTCAAGTCCTACTGGGCCCACCATTATTCGGACTCTGAAAATGCAGTTGCGGAGACTTGGCCCGGAGCCTCAAATCCATCGTCAATGGGCCAAACATCAAGTTTGTATCTTCCATCATCGGTAAAATAGATAGATAGATAGTCCGGATCATAATCATCTGGCAACCCATCACTGTCATGATCATATATAAAAACCGGAAACCATAGATCTGATGTTCGCTCTCCATAACGCGTAAACGCTGACCAACTCGAACTAGCTGCGAGGCCACCCGCATGAAAAATGCTTTCATCCCCCGAATAATAATACGCATCATGGCCATTAATCTGTAACTGTCCACTATCTGATCTAGTAACAACCGCCTCAGTGTTTTCTGAAAAGATTAGTGGCTGATCATCAGGATAAGTGATAGCAATCCAGGAATCAGTTTCTGTTGGCAAACCCTCTCCGATAAAGGTATATATAGTCTGATATCGATTATTAGGTGTTGAAATATTTCTGAGCTGCAAAAGTGACACATTAAATGATTGATTCAAATTCGCGATAAACTCACTTGAATCATCAAAGAGAAGTCTGAAATCTTCATGAGAATCAACTGTTTTTGCCCAACTAGCTGCATCTTTGAGAAGATCATCGAACGTCTTGCCATATGTTTGATGCAATGCAATCCTGAAGTCACCGGAGGATGGTAATCTCCTGTAATATTCTGAGTACATTTTCTCGAGGCCGAATTGTTTAATTAAATATGCAGACCAGACGAGTTCCACACCTTGGTTGCCTGCTCTAAATTCTGTCAAGTAATCAACATTGAAGAAATCATCATTAACTATATCTCTTTCATCATGCTTTTTTAATGACCATAATTTTTGCGTATTGTCGTAGTCCTCATCATGAATGATGTACTCACGAACATACAACTCGAATGGTATTGATAACCCATGCATAATCGGACTTTCAGCCCATGATGTTGGATGGGAAAACCGCTTTGGACCAACTTCTGAATACACAATAGTATGAAATGATTCCCAATTATGAGCCCACTCATGCATGTGACCACCTATCAATTCATCTCGAAACTTACCAGGCCTTGTTCCTCCATATGCTGGTTCAGATTGGGCCCCAAGATCTATCTCCGACCCAAGTGTTAAAATATTTTCTGGCCAATCTTGAGCTAATTGTCCGCCGTAACTTGCATCAAAGTTTCTGATTGGTGATGAATAAATTCGTCTCTCTTCGCCTTCCTCGTCTCTATAACAATGAGGATTTTGATCATTTAAATATCCCTCCTCAGCTGCTCCCCAATACCCACCTCCGCTTCCTGCACTAAAAAATTGAGGACCTCCATTTTCCTCCCAGCATGACTTGGCGTCATAATTTCCACGTTGAAAAGCAATATCATTAAGGAGAGCACTTGACTCAGGATAATCAAAATGATGCGTGTAGTTTTCTGCCCTAACACTTCCCATAAAGCCAATAAATTTTCCTAACATGAAATCTACAAAATCAAGATAATCTGGACGGATCTTTTCTGAAGCAAATACATAGGTTGACTCACCATCATCCTGAATATGTTGATCTTGGAGCTCGTTTACTTGAAAGATCTCCAAACGTTCACCAGACTTCACTGGTTTATTCCATCCTGAATCTTGCAAAGATTTAACAACTGAGCTTCTAGGTTTTGGGATCTCTAATACTCCAAACTCTATTGAATTCGGTGAGTAAATAGACTCAGGAGCACTCCAAACAATATTTTGGTAGTTATTACGATAAGGCGTCCAACCTGAGCTAACAGTGCCCGATGCGTGATCAAGGTACCAATTTGTAAAGTCATCGGCTTGATTACCAACCCCAGATCTCGCGATTGTTACCTCATCTTCAAGATTTAAGGGAGATGCAATGTTTAACTGAGTTGCAGAATCACAAACATTATTTTCAGGCATGACATCATTATTGAAGTTCACGATCTCAACGCACTCGCCTCTATGTGTCAAGTAAACTCCAACCACTTTATCCAAATCATCGACTCCATCATATGTTTCAAGGTGGCGGAGATTAACGGAAATGAAATCATAATTATTTGTAAGCCATACACCCTCACAACCAGTATTACCGCGATACCATCCGACTGCATGAGATAGCGCTAAGCCATTCTCCCTCTCACCATTACTCGAAAAAAAGTTACCAACGGATTGACCTGAAGCATCAAAAGGATGCAGGACTATATCATCACAGCTATCCATACCCCACTTCGCAACTTCAATTTGCAACTTATCGTATTCTCTAGTCTCAACATCTCTGAAACTCAACTTAAATTCGTTAATCCATGGGCTAACAGAAAGTTTTGAATGCATTTCCTTAAGCGATGGGTCAATATCAAGAGGGTCAAGAATCCCGTCACTATCGTCATCTGCATCATATTTATTTATGATTCCATCACCATCTGTATCAAGGGTTGCGTAGACTGTACTATCAGAAATTTCAGGATTTAATGGTGCTGGATCTTGGCCATCCGTAACACCATCACCATCATCATCATCGTCCGCATTATTACCTATGCTATCCCCATCAGTATCTAAAGTTTCAGTGGGATCAAAGGGAAGAGCGTCCAACGAATCGACAACATCATCATTGTCGCTATCTTTGATGGAGGCAATATAACGAACTATATCATCAGATGTTTGTCTCTCACTGGTGCTTGACAGGACACCAGTCACTAACGATTCTCCAGTAAGGCCAAATAAATCTCTAAGAATCAATAACCCATCCGTAAGCGCATCAACTTTCTCATCACCATCAATATCCAGCTTATTCCCTGCAGATTGAAGATATGACTCAACTGTTTGGGATGAGGTTCTGTTTGCATTATTACCAATAACGCCGACAGTTAAACTCTCATCTGATAAACCAAACATATACCGAAGTGTAAGAAGACCATCAGTGAGCGCATCAGTGCTTCCATTATCATCAATATCTAGATCAAACGATGCATGACTTTTTAGAGCCATAAATAATGTTATAAAAAACATTAAAATTAAAAACTTTGGTCGCATCTTTTTTTCCAATAAGTTTGACGATTTATGGGATTAAGCCAAAGAATTCCACTAAATTCTTGAACCAAAGTTAAATCTAATTTGCCCTTCAAATCAAGACTTCAACTGATAACTTGCAAAAAAACCTAACCTCTTCTCCAAATTAGTTCATATACAACAAAGTAATTTAGGTATAAATTAGGTACAAAAGAGGTAACAGTTGTCTTAACACAGCAACAATTATCTTTAATATTGAGGCATCAATTGATAGTAGATGCAGTTGTAAGTCACTGTTTCATATAAGGAAAATAAAGTAACCGATAGCTCAGTTGGTCAGAACAGTCGACTCATAATCGATTGGTCGTAGGTTCAAGTCCTACTGGGCCCACCACTTAAACCATTGATTTAATCTCATAATATGAAACTGAGTTAACCCATGCCAAGCTGGTTCGATGATCCAATAGGCCCTGCTATGAAACCTGATAATCCTGAAGCGGTGTTGCTCTACAGTGTCTCACAGTCTTTGTATACGGGTCGGGCGCGAAGTTACTTGATCAAGCAGGGTATCCCATATGAAGAACGGGCACCGCAGCCATACCTCTATCAATTGGGCAAAAAAATCGGCAGAGGTTCTATGCCAACTATTGTCTTTCCAGACGGAAGGATAATCAGAGATGGTGTTGCTATTGTCGATTTTTTCGAAGAGTGTTCGGGCCACCCGGCGAAACCGCCTGGTCCCTGCCAGCATATCGTCAGCTTATTGTTCGATGCTCTAGGAGCCGAAGGCTTAAGCAGGCCAGCAATGCATTACCGATTTAACTTCGATGAGGAGCAATACGACTTTATTCTCTATCATTTTACCTCACAAATGAATGGAGATGAGGAGCTTGCCAAGAAGGTTATAGCGCACGTAAGCACTGACGTAGCTCCGAGATGGGGTGTTAGACCTTCTACTCATGCTATCACCGAGAAACTCTACAAGGGTTTTGTCGAAAAATTTAACGCGCACCTGACGCAATATCCGTATCTATTGGGGGGAAAACCTTGTCTTGGTGACTTTGGCCTCATGTGCCCCCTTTATGGGCATCTCGGTCGAGATCCAGTGCCTCACCGCCTATTACAGATGCATGGCCCGTGGGTTCATCGTTGGGTTGAGAGGATGAACAGACCGGAGCCAGATACTGGGGAGTACATTAACTTACCACACAGTTTCCTGCAGGACGATGAGGTACCGGAAACAATCATCGAGCTGCTGAACCATTTTGCGCTTGATTTTGTGCCGGAAACGATCGCTTCTCATAGCGGCATTAATCGATGGCTGGAGGAAAACAAGCCAGCGATTGGCGCTCAATGTGAGCGCTATACAGGTGAAGCAGAATTTAATGTGGAAGGAACTGCTATCCATGTTTGCCCGCAACCTTTTCGGTTTTATTTGCTCGAACGAGTACAGTCCGCCATTCAGGCGCTAAAGGGATCTGATCAAGCTGATGCCCTGGCACTTCTAGATACTTGTAATATGACTGCTGTGCTTGATCTCAAACTTGATCGTAAGATTGGCCGGGCTAACAACCTTGAGGTCTGGCTGGATTAGCTTTGGAGGTTACTAACTCTAGGGCCATCCAACTCATAATCGATTAGTCGTAGGTTCAAGTCCTACTGGGTCCACCATTTAATACTCAAATAATATACAATCATTCGTATATCTTTTGAGGATTTCTAATGATTAAAAAATATCTATTTGTTTTTGCCTTATTTTTTAGTTTTAACATGTTTGCTGACGAAGGAATGTGGGAACCATACCAAATGGAATTACTACAACAAGAACTTCGTGCTGGTGGCTACAAAGGTAATGTTTCAAATGTAAGCGATTTATTTAAACATCCCATGAGCGCTATTGTTAGTTTAGGTGGATGCTCTGCTGCTTTTGTTTCGAACCAAGGCTTAATAGCTACAAATTATCATTGTATTGAGGGTTCATATTTACAATTTAATTCAAATGCTGAAACGGATTTATTTGAAACTGGTTTTGTTGCGAGGACAAAAGATGCTGAAAAAAGATCTGCACCGGGAGCAAGAGTCTACGTTACTTTAGAAAGCAGCAACATAACAAAACAAGTCTTAGACGGATTGACTGATGACACTGAAGCCATAGATAGAGCTAAGATTATTGAAGATAACAAAAAAGAAATAATAAAAAAATGTGAAACTTCTGATGAAGTAGAGTGCAGAGTAAGATCCTTCTTTAGCGGCGAGACTTACAAACTTGAAAAAGTTTTAAAATTAAAAGATATCAGATTAGTTTATGCGCCACCTGCATACATTGGAGAGTATGGCGGAGAAATTGATAATTGGATGTATCCAAGACATACAGGCGACTTTGCTTTATTAAGGGCGTACACAGCAAAAGATGGTTCAAGTAAAGAATATAATGAAGACAATATTCCATATAAATCTGATTCATTTTTAAAAGTTTCTGCCAAAGGCGTAGATGACAATGATTTTGTTATGGTTGTTGGTTATCCAGGCAGAACAAACAGAACCATTACTTTTAATGAAATTGAATGGGATTTAGAAATTGGGTTTCATGAGACTGTGAAATTTTTAAAACGGGGTATTGAGCTGATGGAGGAGAATACTAACCCTGCTGACGGCTCTAAACTTAAATATCGAGGCTTAAAAAGTGGTTACGAAAACTACTACAAAAAAATATCCGGCCAAATAGATGGCGCAAATAACTTTAAACTAATCGAAAGTGAGAAAATTAAATGGGATGAATTTTTACAATTTGTTAAAAATAAAGCATCAGACGAAGACAAAAATTATCTCAGCGAGTTACTTGATTTAATTAATCACGATCAAGAAAAGTCGATAGCAAGAAGATACTATGGAAATTCTTCTTTAATTTCTCAAGCAAAAATACTCTACAGAAATGCTGTAGAGAGAGAGAAAATTGATGCTGAGAGAAAACCTGGATATCAAGACAGAGACCAGGAGAGAATGATTAATAGGATTAAGAGGCTTAGCTACTCTTTTGACCCAAGGGTAGATAAAGCTATCTTTAAAGCCAGATTAATGGTTTACAAGGATATAGACTCGTCTCTAAGAAGACCTGTCTACAGCAAACTTCTTAAATTAGATGGATCCGAAGAAGTGATCCTTAATAAAGTAGATGAACTTTATTTAACAGAATTCAAGAATTCGGAGAGTTTCTTAAAAATGATGGAAATGAGTCTTGATGAATTAAATAACTCCAATGATCCTCTTGTTCTTTTTGCAAAAGAGACTTTCGACGAGTCTATGGAATACGAAAAAGAATCCGAAGAAAGAGGAGCAAAAAGACAATTACTAAAATCAAAATTTATAGGCCTTTTAAAAAAATATTATCAGGCATCCAACAAGCAGCTCTATGCAGATGCTAATGGGACATTGAGAGTAACATATGGAAATGTTAAGGGAGTATCACTAAAGGATGGTTTAACATACGAACCATTTACAAGACTAGAAGGCATTCCCCAGAAGCACACAGGAGAAAAACCCTTTAATGCGAGCGATGAATTATTAAATCTTATTAATGAAAAAGATTATGGTGGATATTATTACGAGCCCATTAATTCGGTACCCGTTAATTTTCTCTCAACATTAGACATTACTAATGGTAATTCAGGATCAGCAACGATAAATTCTGATTTTGAACTGGTTGGACTTGCTTTTGATGGGATGCTTGAAACAATCATTTCAGATTATAAGTACATACCTGAAGCAAGAACTATCTCAGTAGATTCAAGATTTTTCTTATGGACATTAGATAAATTAGAAAACGCTGACAATATTTTGGAAGAATTATCTATAACTAACTAAATATTATCTTACCTCCGCGTAATGTATAAATTCCTCAATGAGTGGGAATAGAAATATTTTCAAGATTATATGCATGACAGAATTCAAAATCATTCGACTGTAGTAATAATCGGTGCTGGAGCTTCGGGTATTGCAGCCAGCGAGAATCTAATAGCTGCTGGATTCAAGGTGATCTTAATTGAAGCGCGGGATCGCATGGGCGGCCGCGCCAGTACGAGATTAGTAGGCTCCGTCCCTTTTGATGCCGGTGCATCATGGCTCGCGGACTCCCAAGTAAATTATCTCCGCAAGACGGCGGATTCGATGGGAGTAAAACTCTACCCAACTGATTTCAATCGTGCGCTGATTCAATACAAGGGCGCAAACGCACTTGTGAAAGGGACGGAATTTATGACAGCAGTTAAGAGACGGCTCATACTCCCTTACATCAAGCTCCATATCCGCGAGTTTTTTGGGTCGCTTAAGACGCTTCCTTCTATGGCATCCATGCTAGACCCATTACTTAAAAAATTCGGCGCACAGGCGGCTTACGCCAGAGAACTCATGATCATTAACGAAGCAATCAACCTAGATCTGACTTCCATCGCAACGCTCCTACGCGAGCATGATTTGATCGGGGACGACGGTTACAATCCATTTCCGACGGACGATGTTATGGTCGACGGCGGGATGCAAGCGTTTGTGACATCGCTCGCTAAGAAAGTTAGGCCTAGCTTGGGAGAAGCGGCTCAGGCTGTCATCCGAACAGAAAATGGGGTTATCGTTCAAACCACTCGCCGCCGCATCGACGCCGACGCTGTGATCGTGACAGTCCCCCTTGGTTTACTTAAGGCTGGGACAATCCAATTCGCTCCGGGATTACCCGTTGAACACAGAGCTGCGATAGACCGCCTAGGATTTGGCAATGAAAAGAAAACCTGTCTCGTTTACCCCAACATGAATTGGGCTAAGGAACACCACTTGGTGGGACTGCATGACTCGCCTTATTTCAATTTTATGGTCAACGTTGCAGCAATTAAAGACCAGCCTATGGTTATGGCCTTGAGTGCTGGGGATAAGCAGATTGCAGCGGACTCTTTGTCGATCGACGAACTGGCGACTGCGCTCCATGTTAACGTCAGAGCGATCTTGGGCTCCAATGCCCCGGATCCTATAGATTTTAGTACCACCGACTGGGGGAATGACCCGTATGCACTTGGTGCTTACTCACACAGTTCATTGGATACACTTGGCAATGAGGCGAAAATATTGCAGCGTCCAATCGCCGATCGCATCTTACTCGCAGGCGAAGCTCTTTCGAATCGCAATGGATACGTCGACGGTGCGTGGAGCGATGGACAAAGGGCCGCCTCCGTAATCATAAGAAATTTATGACTACTACCAGTGCCCATTGGATTAGATTTTAACAATTCCACTGCCCAAATGAGCGGAATGATATGAGAGAACGATTAATTGGACTGGATATAGCTCGATATCTTGCTTTCGTAGGAATGGTTCTTGTTAATTTTGATATTGCTATGTCATACGGAGTTCCGAGCAATGAGGGATTCTTTAATGAATTTATAGGACAATTACGGGGTCGTGCCTCTGCTACCTTTGTACTTCTCGCAGGTATTGGTCTTGGGCTATCTAGTTTTAAGAAAGAGAGTCAAACAGTCAACACTGTTGTTAAGAGATCCATATTTTTGCTCATTCTAGGTCTTTTAAATATGACTATTTTTGAGGGTGATATCTTACATTACTATGCCTTTTATTTTTTATTTGGTGTTTTTTTGCTTCCGTTTGGTAATCGAGTACTGATATTGGTTATAGGTATTCTCAATATAGTTTTTTTTGGCATGATGCTTTTCATCGATTACGAATCAGGCTGGAATTTTGAAAAACTTACCTATTTTGGATTTTGGACAATCGATGGATTCATTCGAAATCTATTCTTTAATGGATTCCATCCCGTTTTTCCTTGGTTGGGATTTTTCTTACTTGGCGTTCTTTTTAGCCGAGCTTTATTAAAGAAAAGAAAAGTTCAGATTAAAATGATTACATGGGGTTTAGTTGCAATAATATTTTCAGAAATCATGAGTTTTATATTCTCAGGCTATGTAATCCCTGCTGATTCTGAGCTTCAGTTTTTGTTTATGACTGATTCCATGCCACCAATGCCACTTTATTTCTTAGCAGCATCTGGCTCAGCTTTTCTAATTATAGGTCTTTGTTTACTTGTATCGGAAAAATTCAGAGAGAATAAAATTTATTCTTTAATTGCTCCTGCTGGAACACAAACCCTTACCCTATATATTCTTCATATAATTGTCGGTTTAGGATTTATTGATGCTATTGGATTTACCGGCACTCAGACTTCATCACAAGCATTCGTTGCTGCAATTATATTCTGTATCTTAGCAACTATTTTTGCTTTTGCTTGGTCGAAATGGTTCAGAAGAGGTATATTTGAGTCATTAATGCGAAAGTTAACTGGTTAATCCATATACTCCTATAAAATATTTAGATTCATTAACTTTTGATTTCACTCGAACAGAGTTGAACTAAATCAATTCATAAGAGTATTATTTAAGGGTGAAGAAACTAGCTCTACCGTTACTATTATTTTTGCCCTCTTTTGTTTCTGCGAACATGGATTATGTATGTCTAATTGACGCTGAAAACTCTAGTGAGATTGAAGCGAAAATACGCGAGAGTAGATGTGTTAGAAACAATATCTTAGAACTACATCATTCCACCGCAAAACCTGATAATCAGTTTTTGTTATCAATGTCGTCTCGCTGGTGCCGATTTGACCGGAATCGGGATATCAAAGATGGAGTTTTAAGTTGTGTTCTTTACTCAAATAAACCAAGAACTATGCTATAAGTAACGCCGGTGGAAGTCTAAATCTAAATTATTGGAGGTGCATATGGGTTTTTCAAATGTAGTGAGATTTTTAGTAAAAGAAGGTAGCCAAAAAGATTTTGAAGATGTTTTTGACACTTTCGCAGTTAACGATGGAGAGAATGCTGGTTACCTCATAAAAACTGATGACAGTGAATATGTTTACGTTTGAATTTGGGATTCTGAAGATGCATTGGCCGCATCAAGAGACAAGATGATTAGTGATATAAATAAAATGCGAGGTTTTCTTAAGGAGACTTCAACTGGATCTACAGACCCTCGATCAGGCCATATTGTCTGGAGTCGATAAGTGCGTGTAAATAGCTATATAAACCCATGAAAAAACAATTACTTTTAATAGTTTTACTGACTTCATCTGCTCTGTTTGCGAATGAAATGAAATTTGATTGGTCTGGACTAGAAAAAGAAATAATAAGTCTTGGAGCACCCTTACTCATCATAAAAGGATCTTCTGGTTTTATTGGATGTGGTTATATCGACGTTGATGCCTGTACTGACGAGGTTTGCGCGACAGTCTCTGAAGTCAATACACACGATGAGATGCTAACCGCCATCATTACTAACGTCTCAAAAGATGCTGCAAAGCTTGGTATTAGTATTGGTATGTCAGGGGCAGAAGCAATTGAATTACTGAGGTAGTCTGTTGCACTCATTAATGGATAGAACAACAATTTAAATAACTAAGTATTCTCTAAAAAAATGGAAAATTACTGACTAATATAAACCTTTATTCCGTATTAGAGAGTTATTGATAAACAACTTTATCTAGGAGAATTTTGCATGACTGGTTTTGTACCAAAGTATTTCTTATTCATGTTCGGATTATTATTCATAGCCTATTATCCAATCGCAATAGGCATGGCGATTTATGTGGGTGGTTTATACTGGTTTTTTAGCAAGGAAAATCCACTATATGGCTGTATTTGGGCAGGTGGTGGCTGCTATATAAGTGCTTTTATAGTTCATAACCTAATCGAATTAATCGCTTAGAAAGGTTCAATTGTGAAAAATATCTTTTTGTGTCTACTGACTTTTCTCGTAATTAGTACAGCAGTTGGACAAGAAATAAGAACTAAAAATAATGGAAACTTAATACTCGAGGATGTCCCTAGCATTCCTCAATCCATAAAGGATGACTTAGCGAAGTTCCAGAACGTTCGGTCTGCTTCATTCAGAGGTTTTCATAATTCAAATGAAGGCCTGTATATCTCCACGAGATTTGGGAATGTAAGTCAACTTCACTTCGTGCAAGAACCAGGTTCAGCAAGAAATCAAATTACGTATTTTCAAGAACCTATCGGCTCAGTTTCGGTGCATCCAATTGATCAGTCAATAGTATTTACGATGGATAAAGGTGGTACAGAAAACGCTCAAATATACCTCCTAGACCCCTCTAATTCCTCGGCAAAACTACTATCTGATGGCAAATCAAGAAATGGAGGTCCACTCTGGAGTAGTGATGGTAGTCAAATCGCCTTTCAAAGCACGAGAAGAAACGGTCGATCAAACGATATTTGGATTATGAATGTGAACAATCCAGAGGAGAATCAAATCGTTTTGGAATCACCAGATGGCACGTGGTGGGGCGCAAGTGACTGGACTGCAGACAACAAAAGAATACTTGTTCAGAATTATATTTCCATTACTGACTCTAAAATATATTTAGTCGACGTAGACACTAAGAACAAACAGCTAATACTAGGTCTAGGTGAAAAACCTTCGGCTAACTCTGCTTTAGCTTTTGATAGGGATGACAAAGGGATTTTCTACATAACTGATAAATACGGTCAGTATAGTCAACTCACCTATCATGATATTGAAAGTGGTGAAGATTTTATTATATCGAGCGAAATACCATGGGATGTCGATGGTTTTGCAATTAGCGACGATGGCAAGAGAGCCGCATTTGTCGTAAATGAAAATGGTTACAGCACCTTATATCTCCTTAATCCGACAACTTTCAGCTTCAAAAAAGTAAATTCCATACCACTGGGTTTGATTGGCGGCATGCAATTTAGCAAAGATAATAAGCGGCTCGGATTAACGATTAATACTCATCAAACTCCATCAGATACTTATGTTCTTGATCTTAAGCGAAATCCCCTTTCTAGTGGGAAGCTCGAAAGATGGACATTCTCTGAAGTGGGCGGTCTAGACACGTCCAAATTTATAAAACCAAAGTTAATCAAATACGACTCTTTTGATGGGAGAGAGATTCCCGCTTTTGTCTACGCAAAAGAGGGTTCCAAACCCCAGCCCGTAATTATTTCAATCCATGGAGGACCTGAGAGTCAGTCTCGGCCGCGTTTTAGTAGCACATTCCAACTATGGATGGATGAACTAGATGCAGCGGTGATTACACCAAATGTTCGAGGCAGTGATGGTTACGGAAAAGAATATTTATCGTTGGATAATGGATATAAGAGAGAGGACTCAGTAAAAGATATTGGAGCTTTGCTTGATTGGATTGCAACTCAACCTCACCTCGATGAAAACCGCGTGGTGGTTTATGGTGGTTCATATGGGGGTTATATGGTTCTTGCAAGTGCAGTTCACTTTAGCGATCGATTGAAGGGTGCGATCGATATTGTTGGAATCTCCAATTTTGTTACATTTTTGAAAAATACGAAGGACTACCGGCGTGATTTAAGAAGAGTTGAGTACGGTGATGAGCGGGATCCGGAAATGGAAAAATTCCTTCAAATAATTAGCCCGAACAATAATGTTGACAAAATAAATGTTCCCATATTTGTTATTCAAGGTGAAAATGATCCAAGAGTGCCCGTCACCGAGGCGGTGCAGATTGTTCAGTCACTCAGAGAAAACGGCAATACAGTATGGTATATGAATGCCCTAAATGAAGGTCATGGTTACCGAAAAAAGGAAAACAGAGATATTTATCAGCAGGCAGTGGTACTTTTCCTGAAGGAATACTTGTAGAGACTACAGAACTAGAAAGGAAATTGAAACAGCAGTCGAAAACTAATTGACTTTGATTTTGAAGCCTACCTGCTTTCAAACATTATTCCCTCAAGGATATTATTTGCTCCATCCGATTTTCTAATTCCTTTCTTAAGGACTTTACTGCATATGGCTTTAGAGACTTCCATTTTCTGCACTCATCTCGAGTTCGACCGCAGCCTAGGCACCATCCCCTCGGTCCTGAGAACTGGCAGATATCAATGCATGGGCTTTTCTGACGCTTCATCTTTAAAACTCAACAAACTTTCAAGACCAAAATTATTATTACAGAGATTACTTATTTATTCTCCAGGTAGTCACCTGGCCCTTCCCATCTGCAGCTGCCAGAGCACGTCCATCTGGGCGCCATGAAATACCGCTTACTTGATCTGTCATCATAGCCGCACCCACCGCATCACCATCACCATCATTTTTTAACGACCACACGATAACGGTACCATCCCGCGAGCCAGACGCTAGTTGTTTTCCAAGAGGTGCAAACGAGAGACAAGATATTGGCTTACTGTGCAACTCGAGTTGACCGGGTCGAGTGCCTTCGGGACCACTGTTCTGAAAGCTCCAAACCGTAACTATCTCTCCCCCTCCGGTCGCAAGCAATGTCCCACTATGATCAAAATCCAGACTACTTGGCTTGCCAGGATAACCGGACATCATTGAATCACTCGCTGTTGATCGACGCCAAAAGTGTACTGAGTTATCTTGACTACCACAGGCAACAATATCTCCATCAGGACTTAATACCATAGACACTAAAGATCCTTTCCACTCCAGCTTTTGGCTTATCTTGGATGATTTGACATCATAAAACGCAACCCTTCCGTAGCAAGCGGTTGCTAATTCATTTTTTTTTGACCATTCAATTGCACTAACTGTACTGGGATGAGATTCCGATTTCCAAATCTCTTCACCTTTTGCATTAATAACATGCACATTCCGAGAACAGGTCGCTGCAAGGTATTTCCCATCTTGAGACCAAGACAGATGCTCTATCCATCCAGAGCCAATTTTAAATTTTGTCGCACAAATACCACTTGATAAATCCCAAATAAAAACATTTCCATCCTGTCCAGCTGTTGCAATTAAACTTCCTTCAGGATTCACTGAAGTTGCAAGTGGGCCATTATCATGAATTTCAGTAAATTCCCAAAGTAACTTTCCTGACTTACCATTGAAAGCTTTGATATCGCCCAAAGCATCACAAACCACTAGAACGTCACCATTAAGTCCCCAATCACAACCAATCGCATAGTCATTTACGTGAGCTGTCCAGCCCTCTCGCAAAATCCCAGTACGTTTGGAAGATTTCATATCAGACATTCATCAAAACCCTCACGTATCTCTTCTTCATCCAAATTTCTCCCAATGAATACAAGTTGATTTTGACGCGGCATATCGCCCCACTCTTTTTCAGGCTGCGCGTCAAAAAGCATATGGACTCCTTGAAAGACAAAGCGACGAGATTCACCAGAAATACTAACGAAGCCTTTCATTCTGAATATATCAATGCCTTTTTCCGCCAGGAGCTTGCTTAGCCAAGCATTCATTAGTTCCATGTCAACATCACCATCTCGCTCAATCGCAAATGAACCAACTTCATCGTCATGCTCATGCTGAGCTACCCATGTTCGCTCAACTTCGACAGGAATTTGAGTGGAAGATGCATCAGAATCTGATTTAAATAATTTCATATCGAACTCTTCAGCAGTGTGCTGAGTGAATAAGCCAATCTTTGTCGGCTCATCTACCTCGATACAAAAGGACTTACTACCGTCTGACTGAAGTTGAAGATCAATATGCTTCTCCGCAGGAATTACAGAACCTGGCGATAAAGCATCAGGACTTTCTGCATATCTTCGAACACACCATTCTGCTCCTTCATTTAGGGACGAATCATCCGTCCCCTGCTCTAACTTTATCGCAATGGACATATTCGGATCTGGACCTTCCTCCAAGGTAAGAGCATATGTTCCCGCCTCAACCGAATATACTCCAGTCCATTCAAATGGATACTCGGGTTCAAGAAAAGTAGGTCGACGCTCAAGTACCTGATCAAGATCAAAAGCACCTAAGTTTAGCACTGTATCTACAGGCACATTAGCTTGTTGACACCGCACCACTCTGGCCATTTTATTCATGCCACGTAATCTAGACTCAAGCTCATCAAGCGATTCATTGGATAATAAGTCTGTCTTGTTTAACACCAAAACATCTGCAAAGGCTACTTGCTCAGAACTTTCATCACTTCTCCCAAGTTGTTGATCAATATGCCCGGCATCCACAAGCGTTACAATTCCATCGAGAGTGAATTCATCTCTAATCTCATCATCCATAAAGAAGGTTTGGGCGACTGGACCTGGATCAGCAAGCCCTGTTGTTTCAACCAAAACATAATCAAATTTGTCTCGACGCTTCATTAGATTGCCGAGGATACGAATTAAATCTCCTCGAACAGTGCAACATATGCAGCCATTAGACATTTCGAACACTTCTTCATCTGCATTGATCACTAAACCCTGATCAATTCCAACCTCGCCGAATTCATTCTCAATTACTGCAATTCGTTTACCATGCTCTTCTGTAAGAATTCTATTTAGTAGGGTTGTTTTCCCCGAACCTAAAAATCCAGTGAGGATCGTTACAGGAACTTTTTCATTAAAATTCATAAATTATCTCCAACTATTTTACTATCTTATATATTTGGTGGAATACGTCCAAGAATACTTGATCGCAGGGTTAGAGGACGCTGTCCTCGTGGCATATCTCCGTCATTACTTTGAATATAAGTCTTGACGCATTCAACTATATCTTCTGCCGTTCTATCAGCATCCTGATCGCCGAATAAATATGACCAAGATCCGGGTGAAGACAGTGCAATGCCGCATGGCCTGGAGCATAGACTTAGACAATCTGCTGGCAAAATGTCGATCTTATCTTTTAAATTTTGCTTTTCTAAAAGTTTATCAAGTTGATTGTAAAGACAGAATCCGGGACGGTTTTCTTTTGGCTCTCTGGGAAATCCAGATGGTCGACAAGAAGTACACACATGAAGAGCAAAACGATTCTCATTATTTGAATTAGCTTGGCGATTAGGCAGGGAATCTGCGCGATTAAATTCAGTATTTTTCATCACGCCCCTGCCCCCGAATTAAAAGCATTAATCAGCGACTCCATATTATGTCGCATCAAATTCAAATATGTAGCAGCAGGACCCCCCAACTCACTTAATGCGTCCGAGTATAGTCGTCCTCCAATTTCAACTCCTGACTCTAAAGAAATCATTTGTAATAATTTTGGATTATTAATATTTTCTAAAAATAGGGCTGATACATCACGCTCTACAATTTGGTCAATAACAGAGGCTACATCTGCGGCAGAGGCCTCAGCGTCAAGACTTAGACCTTGGGGGGCCATAAATTCAATTTGAAATTCGCGACCCAAGTAGCCGAAAGCATCATGACTCGTAACTACGATTCTATTAGAGACAGGAATTTCATTTAAACGATTAGTAAGCTCATCTTCAAGTTCAATTACGGATAGTAAATAAAGAGCTTGTCGATCAAGAAAATATTGACTGTGTTGAGGCATCATACTAATCAATGTATTCGTAATATTATTGATATATATTCGAATATTCTTAAAACTCTGCCACGCATGAGGATCAGTATCACCAAATCTTTTTAAAACTTCTACACCCTCGGTAGCAACGACATATTCAGTTTCATCTTTCGCTTCATCTAATAATCTTATTATCCAGCCTTCAAAACCTAACCCATTAAAAATAACTGAATCTGCATTTGCAATTGCAATTGAATCTGAGGGAACGGGTCGATATATATGCGCATCACTATTTCGGGGAACTAAATTTATAACCTCTACATGTTTTCCACCGAGTTCATTAACTAGATCTTCTAAAATGGTGAAGCTCGTGACAATGCGCGCCTTATCCAATTCCGCATTTGCGATAGGCAGGCAAAAGAATAAATAAAAAACAATGCCTATATTGAGAATTTTTCTTTGCATAGATGTTCTATCCAGTTAGATGACGACCTTGAAAACGATTTCGGAGTAAACCGCCATTCTCTCCAATCAAAATTGATAATATGCAAAAAATGCCCATTGAAATAATAATAGCGGGGCCTGATGGCAAATCGAAATGAAAGGATAGAAGCAAACCAACATAACATCCTAAAATTGCAAAAGTAAAAGCAATAAACATAATAAAATCCAATGATTGTGCCCAGAATCTAGCGGCAGTCGCAGGAAGCACCAAAGTTCCGATAGCCATAAGTGTCCCAAGTGCATGAAATCCTGAAACTAAATTAATAACCATTAAAAATAAAAAACCATAATGTGCTATGGCACTTGATTTTCCTGCACGTCGAAGAAACGTTGAATCAACACATTCAATTACAAGAGGTCGATATAAAACTGCCATTACAATCAAACTGATCGTGCTTATTGAAGCGAGCAAACTCAGTGCAGCATTATCTAGTGCGAGAATATTTCCAAAAAGAACATGAAATAAGTCAACATTACTTTGCCGCAATGAGATTACTAGTACACCCAGCGCAAGAGATATTAAATAAAACGCTGCGAGACTGGTATCCTCCTTGAGATGCGAGCTACGAGCAACCCATCCAGCTAGAGCTACCACTACTATGCCAGCCAAAACTCCACCAACAGTGAGTCCAAACAAAGATAAACCCGATATCAAATAAGCTATAGCCGCTCCAGGTAAAATAGCATGCGCCATAGCATCTCCTGTTAAGCTCATTCTTCGCAAAGTCATAAATATTCCAACGGGAACAGCGCCAAGGCACACTGCGAATCCACCAACCAATGCTCTTCTCATGAATCCATATTCAATAAATGGACTGATTAGAAACTCATACATTCAAACTAACCTGCACACCAAACTGCGTGAGTATCGAATGCCTCTGATAACGCCCTAGCATGTCTTAAATTTTTTTCTGTTAAAACGCTTTTTGTAACTCCAAAATCAATACGCTCACGGGCTAAAAGCAATGATTTTGGACAATGTTCCCTGACATAATCAAGATCATGTGTCACCATAATTACTGTGCGATTATTCTCGTGCCATTTCTTGATGATACTTGTCAAATCAATCAAAGTTTTTGTATCGATAGCATTAAATGGCTCATCTAAAAGAATAATATGCTGATCTTGAATCAAGACCCTAGCAAATAAACTCCGCTGCAGCTGCCCACCAGATAGCGAACCAATCAAACGATTTTGAAAACCCTGCAGACCCACTGCCTCCAATGCTTCCTCGCATTTATTATGCTGATTAGCATTAACACCTCGAGAAAATCCTAATTCATTCCATAATCCTGTTGAAACTAAATCATAAACAGTGATGGGAAAACTTTTATCAAGTTGGCTTTGTTGGGGAAGATAAGCAATTGACTCTGGATAAAGACCTTCTATATCTCCTTCATATTCAGTTATAACACCAGCTAATGCATTTAATAATGTTGATTTACCTGCACCATTTGGACCGACTATCGCAAGCCAATCACCTTGATTTATGAACATATCTAAGTGATGAACTGCGGGATGGTGATCATAAGAAATTGTAAGGTTGTTTATGCGCACACTCATAAAGTCAGACCACTAAAAACAATAACAGCCAAATAGAAAAACTTAGAAACAATGCGAGCCACATCCTGCTCGATAGGCTCCAATGCAGGAAGGATTTATTACTAACTTTTTTCATAAGTTTTAAAGATTTCTGTAAAAGCTTTCCAACTAGATCTGGAAACTATAAAAAACAAAGCTCAAGGGCTTTTAAAATATGACTCTAAATCTGAAATAGCCAATAGAGATGATACATCATATCATTTAATCATTTCTATAATGAAGATTTTATTTGTAAAGCGAGCCAGTTATGGGGGACGATCTACTCAGATCGCATTTTTCTGGCATGGATGAAGGATTTAACACAGAGCACAGAAAAATAAGCTCCGGTCACCAAAAGCATTGTTTTTGAGGCAGTCGCCCACGGATTATCCCCAAGAGTTCCAGACATAACATTCCTGATCACATCCAGTCCTCCCAAAAATATTAATAATCCAATTATTACGACAATATGCATTAAGATTTTTTTGTACTTAGGAGCTTTTAATGCCATAACACCGAGAAATAGCATAGGCCAACCGAACATACTAGGGATATATGATGTTATGGACGTGCTCCCACTAATAAATGTTACTGCAAGACCCCAAAAGATCAGTATTCCGCCATAGATTGCAGTTATTTTTTCTATTGAAAATCCAAAAACTAAGAACTCGGTATTTGATTTTGTGACGTCTGTATCCAATGCTTATTCCTCGTTATGAGCTGCAAATCGATCTAGGGAAATAAAGTTTATTTCTTGCCTTTTTGAAGGTGTCCAAATCGTCTATTGAAGTTAGCCACTCGCCCTTCTGCTTTCGCCACCTGCTGCTTGCCAGTGTAAAACGGATGAGATGCGGATGAAGTCTCTATCACATAGTAGGGATAAGTTTTACCGTCTTTCCAGTCTATAGTCTCACTTGTTTTAAGCGTTGATCCGACAACAAAATACTCGTCAACGCTAGTGTCATGAAAGACAACATCACGATATTCTGGATGAATTTCAGGTTTCATTTTTTCTCCTAATTCAAAAATAAGTTACAAACTATAAACTTTCGTCATCTTAATGCTCTATGCTGAACATTCCTCACACAGACAGTCCAACTCTAATTGACGATGTTTTAGCGCAAAGCCGGCATTTTCAACTACTTTTCCCAATTCGTCCATGATTTTTGTAGAAATTATGATTTCTTTCGCGATTTTACACTGATTACAGATTAAAAACTGTGTCACTTTGTGCGTGTCGCCGCTACGTGAATGAGTACAAGCAATATATTTGCTATTTGAGCTCAATTTATGGACTAGATCTTTTGTTTCTAGAAATTCTAAAATACGATAGACGGACATAGTGGGCATTGGCTTTTGGGCACCATCATTATAAGCGTTAGCGATTTGGTACGCTGACAGAGGTCCCCCTGCTATGAGCAGAATTTTTAAGATATCCTGACGCTTTTCTGTGAGGCGCGCACCTGATTGCTCACAGACACTCCTCGCGTCGTCGATCCATTTGCTAATTTGTCGCTTATTCATAGTAACCAAGTTTTATTTAGATCCTAATTTTAACTAACAATTAGGCTTGTTGCCACACAGGAAACGGATCCGGCAGAGTAGTCCAGTATGTCTCACCTCTCAAAACATCCTCTTCACTTAGGAGGCATGCATCAAGACCATTAATCAGAGCATCTTTGTCCATGTTCTGTCCGATGAACACTAGTTCCTGACGCATGTCACCAAACGGCTCAACCCAAACCTTTTTGATAGAAGACAAGTACTCATTATCGGCTGGCCAATTTTTCTTCGGAATGGCCTTCCAAAACATCCCCGCAAACCCATGATGCGCAATCCCACCTGCCTGACTCCAATGACCAGCAAATTCAGGACGCGATGCCAACCAAAAATAACCCTTTGAGCGAATCAACTTGCCATATTTATCGAGTGTAAGAAGAAAGTCATGAAACTTTTGCGGATGAAAAGGTCGTCTTGCCTCATAACTAAAGCTGCCAATACCATACTCTTCAGTCTCCGGGACATGTTCCCCACGCATTTCTTTTAGCCAACCTGGTGCCGTCTGGGCCCTCTCAAAGTCAAATGAACCTGTGTTTAACACATCATCTATATTTACCTGTCCTTGAGTAATTGGAATTATCATTGCGTGCGTATTTAATGTCTTAATAATAGCTATTAATCGATCCACATCCTTTTTACTGACCAAATCAGTTTTACTTACCAGGATGACATCCGCAAATTCAACTTGGTCGACTAGCAAATCAGAAACGCTTCTATCATCATCCTCTCCAAGTGATTCACCAGTATCTTGAAGATATTTCGCCTCATCAAAATCTTTTAGGAAATTAACTCCATCAACAACAGTAACCATGGTATCCAGTGAGGCTACATCTGAAAGTGAGATCCCATTCTCATCCTCGAAAGTGAATGTTTCAGCAACAGGAAGCGGCTCAGATATGCCCGTCGATTCAATCACCAGATAATCAAAACGCTCCTCTCGGGCGAGTGTGGTGACCTCTTGTAATAAATCTTCTCGAAGAGTGCAACAGATACAACCATTACTCATCTCAACAAGTTTTTCTTCACTACGGTTCAAGGAAACTTCATTTTGTACAATCGCGGAGTCAATATTTATTTCACTCATATCGTTTACGATAACAGCAACTTTTCTGCCCTCTCGATTATTTAGTATATGACTGAGAACAGTTGTTTTACCGGCACCAAGGAATCCAGATAAGACAGTAACAGGTAATTTATTCATGAGGCTTGTGTCTCTTTAGGGTACGAGTTCATTAAGAGTAGATATGATACATCATATCTTTTATTCGTTTCAATTTATGCTTGAAATGAGAAATGTTAGGAGTTACCGCAAATTACTAGTGATCTAACTTTCAGCCTTTTTGCGCTGTTTCCTTTTTCTCGTTGCCTTTGGATTCATTCCGGATCGCTCGTCTTTTTTTCCAAACTTACTCTTGTTTTCTCGAGACTTGCCTTGATAGCCTTTTTTTCGATTCTTTGCGTTCTTTGCATTCTTCGAACCCTTCGTATTCTTTGAATTCTTCTTCCTTTTCCTTTCTCCGGAACTATAATCTGGAACATCGAAATCGGAAGCTTGATCCTTGGGAAGCAAAATAGGCAGATCTTTTTGGCTCTGATAGGCCAAAGCTGCGGCGATATCGCTCATATCAATGTTGTTTCTTCTAGAGAAATCATTGATTAAAGAACGTAATTCAGGGAATTCGGCAGCCTCCATATTTTTTGAGAGTTGGTCAAAGAACCTTCTAATGCGTCCATCACTGATCGTTTTGTTACTCGGAGGCATCATTAAAGAAATCTTTTGCCTTGTCGATCGCTCTATTGATCTAAGCATGCGATTTTCTTTTGGAGTTATGAATAGGATTGCTTTACCCGTCTTCCCTGCTCTCCCTGTTCGGCCAATGCGATGCACGTAGGATTCATTATCGTAAGGAATATCGAAATTAATCACATGACTTACTCTATCTACATCCAACCCTCTTGCCGCAACATCTGTTGCGACTAAAATATCTATTTGACCTTTTTTTAGACGATTAATTGTTCGTTCACGCAGCGATTGATTTAAATCACCATTTAATGCAGCTGTCGAATATCCTCTTGCTTGGAGTCGCTCAGTAATATCGATTGTTGACGATTTAGTACGGACAAAAATGATCATCCCATTAAAAGATTCAACCTCGAGAAACCGTGTAAGGACGTCCATTTTTTGATGACTTTTACAAGTAATATATTGCTGATCTATCTTCTCAACAGTTTTTGTTTTGCCATCAATAGCGACAGTTTCAGCATCTCCGATATATTGTTTAGTGACATTGCGAATTCGTGCAGGCATTGTCGCTGAGAATAAGGCTCTCTGACATGTCTCTGGTATCTGTGACAGAATAGTTTCAACATCATCGATAAAACCCATTCTAAGCATCTCATCTGCCTCATCTAGAACTAGAGCTCTCAAATCACTTAAGTCCAAACTGCGTCGACTAATGTGATCCAATAGTCTACCAGGTGTACCCACAACTACTTGAACACCTCGCTTTAGCGCTTTGAGTTGACTTCTCATATCCGCACCTCCATAAATAGGTGCTACATGGAAGTTCCTAACAAACTTGGCATAGCGATGAAATGATTCTGCAACTTGAATCGTCAGTTCTCGAGTTGGAGTAACGATAAGAACCTGAGGCGACTTTTGTTTATTATCTAATCGACTTAAAAGAGGTAATGCAAACGCAGCTGTTTTCCCTGTTCCAGTTTGTGCTGTACCCAACAGATTTTTACCATCCATAAGAATTGGAATACTTTTCGCCTGAATAGGCGTGGGTTGCTCATAGCCAAAGTGCTGAACTGCTTTAAGGGCAGAAATTGAGAGACCCAATTCTGCAAAGTTGGATGGCGACATTATGTTGATGAAACCTTTGTGGGAAGGCCGCGAAGTATACGCCTATACATTTGGGTTATACAATTTATTTTACACCTACACACTAATTAAAAAATTTTCCAACTTACACCGCGATTATCTCGTTATTATTGGCGGATTAAACTATGATTTAAAATAATTATTAATCGAGTTCAGCGACAGTTGTATAAACTATATTACGCAGATGGAAGTGCCTCTATGGGCATACAAGTTTTACTCGAGGAGATAGGAGTTCCTTACAGCCTAGTTCAATCAACAATTGATATGAATAAAGCTCGACCCCCTCAGCAACTTGAAATAAATCCAAATGGATGGATTCCAGTTTTAGTAGGCGATGAAGCAATTTATGAAGCTGCAGCAATTACCATTTATTTATGTGATAAATATCCATCAGCTGAATTAGCCCCAAAAGCTAATGAAGTAACAAGAGGTTTGTTTTTGCAAACCTTAGTTTATTTCTCAAACTCTATACAAAACGCATTTCAGCTTAACTATTATCCTGATCGTTTTGCTGAAACAGAGGAATCTCACTCAAATGTTATGCTTCGAGGTATTCGAAGGTTGAGGGAGACATGGAAAATAATTGATAATCAAATAGGAGAAAATCATTGGCTTCTCGGTGATAAATTCAGCGCAGCTGATATTTATCTATTCATGCTTACCACGTGGCTCAAAGATTCTAGAGATCATCCATCTATTATTGAATTTCCAAATGTTGCAAGAATTGCCAATAAAGTAAAACTTAGACCTGCTACACAAAAAGTTTACAAATAAGAAAATTTTATGTTGGTTGACAATATAGATTACGAGCATCAAGGATCTTTAAAATGAAAAACTTTCTTCTAACTGCTCTCATATTATGTCTTTTGGGATGTTCAGACGGGCCTCTGCAAACTGATTTTGGAAGCACACTCTCTGAGTCAACGAGCAAAAAACCAAATATTCTATTGCTTTACATGGATGATCTGAGACCACAATTGAACTCTTATGGTCATCAACAAATCATCTCGCCAAATATTGATGCTCTTGCAAATCGCTCTATACTGTTTACCCAAGCATACAGTAATGTTTCTGTATGCGGAGCATCTCGAGCGAGCATGCTTACCGGCATGCTGCCAACCAAAACTCGTTTCATCAATTACAGCACCCGAGTTGATATTGAGACGCCAAACCAAGTTACCTTTCCCAGATTATTAAAAGATAACGGCTACACCACAATCTCAAATGGCAAAATATACCACCACTTAGATGATCGAGTCTCTGATTGGGACGAGGTTTGGCGTCCTTATGCATTTGATAAAAATAACGAAGGTTTATCACCGTTAGATTATTGGGAGTCATTGTGGAAAGATTACCAACTGACTGAAAATATCGAATTATATAAAGCGACGAATAAAGGCCCTGCTTATGAAAGTGCTGATGTCAGTGATAACACTTATGTTGATGGCTTACTAACAGACAAGGTGATTAAAGATTTAAAACGATTAAAAATAAGTGGTAAACCGTTTCTATTAACCGCAGGGTTTATTGCTCCTCACTTACCATTTAATGCGCCAACTAAATATTGGGATATGTATGATCGCAAAGATATAAGGCAACCATACAATAAGTATGTGCCGATAAATGCGCCTAAAACATCGATAAGCAATTGGGGGGAAATGCGCGCCTATACAGATATTCCTAAACAAGGTGGTGTTAGCGATGAAACGGCCATATCACTTATTCACGGATACTACGCCACAGTGAGCTATGTTGACGCGCTAATCGGTTTAATAATGACAGCATTAACTGATTTACAGTTAGATAAAAATACGATCGTTATCTTGGTGTCTGATCATGGCTATAACCTTCAAGAGCATACGCAATGGGGTAAATTTACATCATATAGAACATCGACCAGAGTGCCATTGATTGTCCATCTCCCAGAAATAACAAAAGGCAGCAAAACCGATGCATTAGTTGACCTGACTGATATCTACCCGACGATTGTTGAGCTATTAGATCTCGAACCACCTGGGCATAAATTAGCGGGCGAAAGCTTAGTACCAATACTTAAAAATCCTAGTCTTGGTGGTAAAAGTCATGTCTTTTTAAAAAACGGTAATGGTTACACCATACAAACTCAAGAATATAGCTATACCGAATTTATTAACGGGAATAACGAGACATTTGCTAGCATGCTTTATGATCATAGAACTGACGGCGATGAGAACATCAACGTTATTAATGACGCAAATTATACCGATGCAGTGACAAAGTTGAGTTCACTATTACATACAGACTATACCGACAACATTACCGGCAAATAAGTTATTTTTAATTTATGCGCTATGTTAAATAATTCGTACCCTGAAAATATAAAATTTTTCTTTTGTTATCGATTCAATCCGGTATGAGAAACTAACAGTAGTATCCATATACTTTGACACTTTTGCCCCTTTTTACGTACACTCAAACCCAAAATTTTAGTGCTAAATATAGGAAATTTATATGAGATTACTCACCATAATAATAACAATAGCAATCCTAACTTCACCCTTTCTGCATGCAGCAAAAAAAGATGATTCGAATACTATGACTTCTGAATTGTTTTCCTCGATGAAGCTTCGCAATATAGGCCCTGCATATATGTCAGGTCGAATTGCTGATATTGAAGTTGACTCTAAAAACCCGTCCGTTTGGTATATTGCAGTAGGCTCAGGTGGTGTTTGGAAGACTGAAAATGCTGGAATCACATGGACTCCTATTTTTGACAAGCAATCGGTTTTTTCAACTGGTGATGTGACAATCGATCCAAGTAATTCAAATGTAATTTGGGTTGGTACGGGAGAGAATAATGGTGGTAGACATGTTAGTTTTGGTGATGGGGTCTACAAGTCGCTTGATGGTGGTGAGACTTGGGAAAATAAGGGCCTTACCAACTCAGAGCATATCTCAGACATAATCGTTCATCCACAAGATTCGAACACCGTCTGGGTTTCCTCTCAGGGACCGCTCTGGACTAATGGCGGTGAAAGGGGATTATTCAAAACTACTGACGGTGGCGACACATGGATTAATGTTCTAGAAACTGATAAATGGACCGGCGTAACTTCTTTAGTCATTGACTCAAGAAATCCAGACAAGTTGTATGCGGCTACTTGGCAACGACAGAGAACCTTGCCTGCTTTTGTTGGCACGGGCCCAGGATCAAAGATTCATACCTCAGATGATGGAGGAACAACCTGGCAAGAGCTGAACAATGGCTTACCTGACGCCGATATGGGAAAGATTGGTCTAGCTATCTCTAAAATCAATCCAGATGTAATTTACGCCGGAATAGAACTCAATCAGCGAAAAGGTGGTGTTTATCGTTCAGCTAATCAGGGCGCAAGCTGGGAGAAAATGTCAGATGAAGTTGGGGGTGGAACAGGCCCACACTACTATCAAGAGCTTTTTGCTGATCCTCATCGTTTCGATCGTATTTACATGGTAAGCAATTATAGTAAGTACAGCGATGACGGTGGCAAAACTTGGACACCTCTCAATCTTGAAAATAAACACGTTGATGATCATGCCATAGCATTTCATCCAACAGACAAAAATTTTATCTTGGTGGGCAGTGATGGTGGTGTTTATGAATCACGCGATGATATGAAGAAATGGCGCTTTATGGCCAATCTTCCCCTTACTCAGTTTTATAAAATCGCAGTCGATGACAGTGAACCCTTCTATTATGTTTATGGGGGCTCACAGGACAATAGTTCTCAAGGTGGACCGTCACGCACAACTAAAGAACATGGAATTAAAAATAATGATTGGTTCTTAATTCTTTGGGGTGATGGTCACCAGCCGGCAACAGAACCTGGAAATCCAGATATTGTTTATGGGCAATGGCAGCGAGGAAGTCTTGCTCGGTATCATCGAAAAACTGGCGAGATTGTTTACATACAGCCTCAAACAGAACCAGGCGAACCAGGTGAGCGATATAACTGGGACGCTCCCATTCTGGTATCCAGCCATGACCCAAAACGCTTGTATCATGCCTCACATCGCGTGTGGCGGTCTGACGATCGAGGAAATAGTTGGCGCGCGATCTCAGGTGACTTAACAAAAAATCAGAACAGACTGCATATGCCAGTAATGGGTCGAACATGGTCAGTTGATTCGGGCTTTGATCTGTACGCCATGTCTGAATTTAATACCATTGCAAATATAGCCGAATCTCCGCTAGATCCGGATCTTTTGTATGCTGGAACAGACGATGGTTTGATTCAGGTTAGCTCAAATGGCGGTGAAGATTGGATACGATATGAAATTGATGATATTAAGGGTATTCCCGCCGATGCTTATGTAAACGATATTCGTGCTGATCTCTTTGATAAAGATACAGTCTATGCCGCCTTAGATAACCATAAACAAGGGGACTACAAGCCATATCTGATAAAGAGTACTAATCGCGGCAAATCATGGAAATCCATTGCATCTAACTTACCCGATAAGCATCTAGTTTGGCGTATCGTACAAGATCACGAAAATCAAAATTTGTTATTTGTCGGCACTGAATTTGGATTATTCTTCACCGTTGATGGCGGCAAACAATGGACTGAACTGACTGGTGGTTTGCCCACAATTTCCTTCCGTGATGTAAAAATCCAGCGTAGAGAGAATGATCTTGTAGTGGGCACTTTCGGCCGTGGAATATACATACTGGATGACTTCTCACCACTTCGGCAAATAAATGAGGAAAATTTAAAAGAAGAGGCACTACTTTTCCCATCCAGAGACGCACTTTGGTATCTGCCGGAGAGATTTCATACTAGTACGCATGGTGACTTTGAATATCAAGCGAAGAATCCTGATTTTGGGGCAACCTTTACTTACTATCTTCGTGACGGCATTAAATCTTTGTCAGAACAGCGAGAGGATCAAGAGTCTGAAATGGAAGAAAAAGACCGCTATCCTCTATATCCTTCTTGGGAGGATTTAGAGACAGAATTGAGAGAAGCCGACCCAACCGTATATCTAGTTATTGAAAATGAACAAGGTAACCCGATTCGCAAAGTTAATGCGGAGGCTGAAAAAGGTCTTCATAGGGTCACATGGGATCTACGATTATCATCCAGCAGAGCTCTGGGTTCGGGTAGTTCTGATGATGTTGGACCGCTGGCATCACCTGGAATCTACAATGCTACCTTGTTTAGTAATGCAAATGGAGAGACACGCAAACTGACCGATGCAGTAAGTTTTAACGTGAAACCACTTTCATATGGAACGGTAGAGGGAAGCGTATCACCTCAAGAACGCTCTGCGATGATGATTGATGTCAGTGATCTGAGGCGGAGGTTGTCTACTGCTAATAGTAAAATTGATCACTTAAAAGCACAGTTAAAATCTTTCCGAGTAGCATTAGATCGCTCAACTGCTGTAACTGGAGATTCCGAAATACATTTTGAACAACTCAGGCAGGAGATCTTTGGTATAGAAGAGATGGTCAATGGCAAACGCTCAATTCGCGGGTTTGGCTCGTCACCTGCAACTATCTCGAGCAGACTATCCATGGTTGAACTTGGTCGAGTAAATACCTGGGGATTAACCGATACTCAAAAGCAGCAAATGATTTACGTACAAGTTGCACTTGAGGAACTGGAGCCTAAGGTAGATAACTTGGTTAACAATGATTTCCCAGCCTTCAAAAAGATCCTATTAGAAGCTGGTGCCCCTTGGATACCTAATGGATTAACAGATGCCGACTCGGACGAGCCAGAGGAAATGGATTAAACCGTGTTTGACTATATCAATACTAAGGTCACCGTATAAATGCGAGCACAGATTTTATTAAGAAAGGTTCACTATTGGGGGTCTCTTGCAATAGCAATTCCATTGATCATCATGATCGGTGCGGGTGTGATGTTAATGGTTAAAAAGGAATTTGATTGGATTCAACCACCCAGCCAAGAAGGTGTTGAGAGAAACCTGATGCCTATGGTTTCCATGCAAGAGTTATTTAAAGCGGCATCAGAAATCGAAAAAGCTGGATTTACAAATTGGGAAGAGCTCCATCGGGCTGACTTAAAGCCGGGCAAAGGCATTATTAAGTTTGTCTCTAAGACCAATTGGGAAGTCCAGGTAGATACGCACACCTCTGAGGTTTTATCAGTTGCCCAACGCCGAAGCGATATAATTGAATCAATTCATGATGGAAGTTTTTTCGCCGACTGGGTCAAGCTATGGATTTTCCTGCCAGCTGGAGTTGGTTTGTTTGTTTTGTGGGTGAGTGGCGTGTATTTGTTTAGTTCAAGCGAATACAAAAAACGTAGAATTAATAAACGATGAACATTTGTCGCTGTATTGCCTCGGACCTCGTCGTTTAGTCCTTATAGTCAGATTCCTCACTATCTAGGATAGCCTTCAATTCACTAAAGTGAACGTCAGCATAGCCATCATAAGTTTCCCATTGCTGGGCTGTCTTCTCTGCTACCTCATCTGATAAAAAATTAAGATCTGAACCAGTCTGAAGCGCACGAATATAAGTCTCCGCAGAACGCTCGAAATAAAACAAGCGATTAAATGCGTCCGATACGCTAGAGCCTATAACCACAACACCATGATTACCCATGACCATCACCTTTTTATTAGGATCACCGAGCATAGCAGCGCATCGCTCTCCCTCATCTTCAAATGCCATACCATCAAATCCTTTGTCAATGATCAATCTATTATGAAACTGAGCTGTATTTTGATCTATAGCGGGTAATCGTGGATCTTTAAGACACGCCAATACTGTGGAAAATATCGAGTGGACATGAAGAACGCACCGTGCGTGCGAGCAACGTCTATGTACGGCACCATGTAAGCCCCACGCAGTTGGATCTGGAGCATTCGGTTGAACCATCGTTTCCTGATTGTTGACATCCAATATCAGCAGCTCACTGGCTCTGATTCTAGAAAAGTGCCGCGCGTTTGGATTAATTAAAAACTGAGTGCCACTATCATTGATCGCTACCGAAAAATGATTCGCAACACCTTCATGATAATTTAATCTTACAGCCCATCTAAAAGCAGCACTGAGATCCACTCGGAGTTGGTGCAAGTAATCGGACATTTAAATACTCCAATTTTAAAATACACATTTCTTTAAACCATAATCTTAGCTCACATACACATATCCAGTATGTTTTTGTCTTAAGAAAATGCATTATTATAACTAAACTTGGCGGTGAGAGAGGGATTCTTACGTTTTGTATCTTCTTTTTCCTCTATTTCAATGGTTTAAGCTCTATTTAGTACTACAGCTAATATAAATTTTAGCCGAAATAAGTCATTGTTTTATCTACTTATTTCTATTTACCTCTATTTTCATTACGTCAAATGACGTAATTACTTTTTAGACATGTAGGCTGTTGCACCGAATTAAAGAGTCAACTTATTGAACCAAAACGTATTCTTAATTAGATATTAAAATTTAAGGTATAATATGTCATGGAACTGAAAGATCGTTTAAAGACTACGAGAATCTCTTGTCAAATGACTCAAAAAGATCTGTCAGATGCCGCAGGTATAAGTCAAGCTCGCCTATCCGCAATTGAGCTTGGGAAAAATAAAAGACCCACTTGCGTTTCAGAGTTGGCAGCTGCCCTCGACGTTTGCGCTGTTTGGTTACAAACTGGTGAAATTATTGCTACGAACAAAGAGGATAGGACAGACTTTCTGTATAAACTCATTTCCTCTTTGGATGAGTCTGACAAGATTCGGGAGATTGCTTATCTTGAGAAGTTACTTTCAGATCGAGCATCCGAATAATAGACTCAGAGAACGCATCAATATCCTTGTGAATCAATTGCTCTAAGAGCTCCACCAACTCTCTGTCGCGTTCCTCGTCTTCCATGATTATCCCTATGACAACGCGGTAATATTCTTGATGAACTAATTATTATCTACACAATCAATAAATTTAACTCTCGAATTAAAATTTGGTTTACAAATCCACGAAATCAGAATTCACGCAATATCTTCCCTTTTTAAACTATTTATTTATGTATACAATAAATAATTGATTTGTCGCTAAATCTCTTTCATATTAACTAATCAATCAGGAGGGCAAGATGAAAAAAGTAGTATTATTAATGTTTTCTCTATTTCTTATCACAGGATGTGTTTCAAATCAGACTGTACAAACCATGGAAGTTGATGATTACAGTAAAAATTGTGAACAATTGAAATACGAGCTCACTCAGCTTGGCGCAAAATTTAAAGAGGTAGAAGATGACTCTGGATTCACAGGGAAAAATGTGGCTTTAGGAATATTCTTCTGGCCAGGTATTTTTGTGAATGAAGGCCAAGCAAATCGAAACGCAGACTCGATTAATGATCGAGTCGATCATTTGAATAAAATATACATAGATAAGTGTGTCGGAAAAGAAGCAGCTGATTCCTAAAAGATAGCCTGCTATCCCGCTTATGCTTTTTGGTAAGTGGGATAGCCATTTCCGTTACGTCACTATTACGTCAAAGTGCATTTAGGGTATCATAACCCTTTGATTAACAACAAGTTATTTCGGTGGCGGTGAGAGAGGGATTCGAACCCTCGAAACGCTATTAACGCTTACACACTTTCCAGGCGTGCTCCTTCAACCACTCGGACACCTCACCGCAAAACCTTTCCGATACTTCAGGGCGCGAACTCTACACAAATGGATTATCAAAAACAATCTTTCTAACTTTGATAGGAATCTAAATTTATTGCCTCACATGCCGCGTTTTTCCAAAGTCGTTTTTTTTAGATGTGCTCCTGTACGGATTTATATCCAATCCACCCCGCCTCATATATTTTGCGTATACTGAAAGATGTTTAGGTTGACTGAGGTTGTATAAATCACAAAATATTTTTTCGACACAAATCTCATGAAAATCTTGATGAAGTCGATATGAAACTATGTACTTTAATAAGCTTTCTCTGTCGATTTTTTTTCCTGTGTAATCCACATATATAGAAGCCCAGTCTGGCTGATTTGTAACCGGGCAATTTGTCTTTAAAAGATTAGAATAAAGTAACTCAGAAATTTCTTTATCTTCATTTACCTTTAAAAGGGATTGATCAGGTTGATATTGTGTAAATGACATTTTGCTCCCATCAATACAAATTGCTTTAGGCTCACTAATTTTTATTTTTTCTTGGTATTCATCAAGATTATCGATATCTACAGATACTGTAGCTCCACAGATATCAGTTAAGTCCTCAACAATCGTATTTACAACATCATGTTTTGATGCAAATTTCGTCTGAATAAAGGAATTGAGATATAACTTAAAGGATTTTGACTCTACAACATTTGTGCTATCGCAAGGAAAATTAAAAGTCCCAATTGCTACTCTGGGTAACCCCGATAGATTAAGCCAAGATAGCTCATAAGCGGTCCAGCGATCAATACCATAAAATTGGATTTCTGAGGGTATGGCGTTCTCCCGTGCTTGTTTCCTGCTAATTGGACAAAGTAAGTTCGGATCGTAATTTTCAATGTACGTAGTCTCTTTGCCAAGCTCTGTCTCGTCGTAATTCTTCATTAACTTCTCAAACGAGATCCTTTCTCAAGCAGGTATAGCGCATATAAAAATAATATAATAGATGCTAACCCCACCATCGAAAATGACCATATGATATCGATGTCCGTTATACCCGAGATACCAAAACGAAACGCGTTCACCATATACAGAATTGGATTAAACATTGATACATCACGCCAAAAATCACCAAGTAGATTTATTGAGTAAAAAACTCCCCCTAAATAAGTAAGAGGCGTTAGAACAAAGGTAGGTATTATTGATATATCATCAAAGCTGGTCGCAAAGATTGCATTAATAAGTCCGGCAATTGAAAACATTAGCGACGTCATTAGGACGATTGCCAAAGTAACTGGTAAACTGTGCATACTATAGGATGTGAAATAAAGGGCCATTAAAGTTACTAAAATCCCAACCCCCAATCCTCTGCACATTCCACCAGCTATATACCCCAATAAAATTATCCAATTTGGCACTGGCGATACTAACAACTCTTCAATGTTTCTCTGAAACTTTAATCCGAAAAAAGATGACACAACATTTGAATATGAGTTTGTAATTACAGACATCATTATGAGTCCAGGCGCTACAAACTGGATATACGGCAACCCCGCCATGGAACCAATTCTGGAACCAATGAGCTGACCAAAGATCACAAAATATAGAATCATTGTAATTACTGGTGGTAAAAGTGTTTGCGGCCAGATTCTCATAAATCTGCGTATCTCTCGACGCAAAATCGTATAGAAAGCTATCCATTTTTCTTTGTTATTCATTTTTGATTCTCTTGTCCTAAATTCTTTTCAACCATACCAAGAAATAATTCTTCAAGACGATTAGTTTTATTTCTCATGCTGATGATACTGATATTTTTTTTCGAGAGCTCTGAAAACAGCTCATTGAGTGATTCAGACTTAGGTATTTCTACTTCAATTTGATTCTGGTCTTTAAGAGAAATTGAGTAACCCTCTATCTCTGGACAAGCGTCAATTTCGTTGGAAAGATCTAAAACAAATGTCTCTCTATCGAGCATTTTTAAGAGCGACTTCATACTCGTGTTCTCTATGATTTTTCCATGATCGATAATCGCAATGTTACGACACAAATTTTCAGCTTCCTCTAAATAATGGGTTGTAAGAATAATCGTGGTGCCATTGTCATTGATTTCTTTTAAAAAATTCCACATTGACCTGCGAAGTTCAATATCTACTCCTGCTGTAGGTTCATCCAAAATTAGCAACTTCGGCTCATGGATCAATGCTCTGGCAATCATTAGCCTTCTCTTCATACCACCTGATAAATTTCTAGAGAAGTCATTTCTTTTCTCCCAGAGACCAAGCTGCTTTAAATATTTTTCAGCTCTCACTGAGGCAATGCCAGCTTTTATCCCAAAATATCCAGCCTGAGTAATCAATATATCAATTGGTTTTTCAAATTGATTGAAATTAAATTCTTGAGGTACGACTCCAATCAAATGTTTCGCAGATGAGAAATCTTGATCTACATCGTGCTGAAATACCGAAATAGCTCCCTCTGTCTTTCTTACCAAGGAACAAATAATTCCAATTGTTGTAGATTTCCCTGCGCCATTAGGACCCAATAAAGCAAAAAAATCTCCTTGCGTCACATCAAGGCTTATTCCATCTAACGCCTTAAAGCTATCGTTATAGATCTTTGTTAAATTTTTAATTGAAAGCGCTGGTAAATCCAATTTTTTTAATCCTATATTTTGAGATATTTTAGCGGCCATGAAGATAACGAAAAATATTTTTCAAGCACAGAAACATTAGTTATAAATTATACATGAGGGCATAATAAGCTTTAAATAAAAGGGACAAATAAATGCTAAAAAGATTTATAAAAAAGCTCGTATCTGGCGCAAAAGAGCGATTTGATAAATCAGATGCCCATTGGCTTAAATCTTTATCTAATCACCCAAACCTTTTTCATTTAAATCGGAATTCTGTGTCGTTAGCTTTTGGTATTGGTACTTTCTGCGCCTTTATACCACTGCCAATCCAAACAGTAGCCACAGTATTTTTATCCCTTGCTATTGGCGCGAATCTCCCGCTAGCGCTGACAGTTATTTGGATAAGTAATCCTTTTACCATTCCACCAATGTTTTTTCTGACCTACAAATTAGGTAGTATTTTATTGAACTCAACTATTGAAGATTTCAACGTCGAGCTCAACTGGCAGTGGTTCAGTAATCTTGGTTCAGATATTTTAATTCCTTTATTTTT